>CAUJGH010000568.1 GCA_963169575.1 Myxococcota bacterium
CATCCTCCAGGATCTCGAGGCGGGCTCGCTCCCCGGCGGCACCTCGAAGCCGAGCGCGAGCCGGACCCGGGAGGGGCAGCTCTCCCTGGCCCTCGAGCCCAAGCGATCGCGGCGCGCGGCCGCGGAAGCGCGTACCCTGGACGCGCTCCGTCAGATCGATTGCAATGTCCTCACCCCCCTCGATGCCTTGACTTGGTTGGCCCGCGCGCGCGACGAGCTCGTGCGAGCGGCGGCCGACGACGGCGAGGAGGGTTCCACATGAAGCGCACCGACCGGCGACTCTGCCTCGCGCTCGTGCTCGTCCTCCTGCCGCTCCTGGTCGCCGCGGGCGAGCGGCCGCCCGGGCTCGGCGACGTCCGCGACGTCCGGACCTGGTCGTACCCCGGTTATACCCGCGTCGTCGTCGAGCTCTCGCGCGACGTTCGGCTCCCGCCGGACGGCATCGTGCGACTGGCCGCGAATCGCGCGGCCGGTCGGCCCGAACGGATCTATCTCGATCTACCGGAGATCTGGGTCGGCATCCGTTACGACCGGGGCCTGCCGGTCGGCGACGGGCTCCTGAAGGGCGTGCGTCTCGGACAGAACACGCTCCGCACGACCCGCCTCGTGGTGGACCTCGAACGCTACGACCGGCATCGCGTCTTCACCCTCGAGGGCCCGTCGCGCATCGTGGTCGACGTCTACGGGAGTCGAAAGGGCGGGGTGCGGGAAGACCCGAGCGGCCGCCTGCCGGCGGGGCTGCGCCGGGTGCAGAAGATCATCGTGGATCCGGGCCACGGCGGGGCGGACCCCGGCGCGACCGGCGTCGCGGGGCTGCGCGAGAAGGACGTCAATCTCGAGATCAGTCGGCTCGTCGCACGCCGCCTCGAGGCGCGCGGCTTCGAGGTCGTGCTCACGCGCGACGGCGACCAGACTCGGAGCCTCGAGGAGCGAACGGCGATCGCGGAATCGGCCGGCGGGGACGTCTTCGTCTCGATCCACGCCAACGCCTCGGCCCGCGCACTGGCGCGCGGCATCGAGACCTACACGCTCGACCGCAATCACGAGCGCCACAGCCTCGACGTCGCCGCCCGGGAGAACGGCATCCCGGCAGCGAAGCTCGACCCCCTGCAACGCGCGCTCGCGTCGCTCCAGGTCGACGAGGTCGGACAGCATTCGGAGAAGCTGGCCGGGCTGGTGCATTCGAACGTGATCCGGGGCGCCCGCTCGCGAGATCGCTCCCTCCCGGATCTCGGCGTCAAGAAGGGGCCCTTCTACGTGCTCTTCATGTCCAGCATGTCGTCGCTGCTGGTCGAGACCGGCTTCGTCACCAACCGTCACGACGCGGCACTCCTGCGCAGCAAGGCCTATCAGGCCGAGCTGGCGGAGCGGATCGCGGAGGGAGTCGATCGCTACCGCCAACAGGTCGAGCTCGGGCTCGCGGCCAACGGCGACGGGCCGCGCGGGGTTCGTTAGTGGAGCGCGCGCCGACGATCGACGCCTTCCTCGCGGACCTGCCCCCGGAAGCCGACGCGCGCCAGGCCGCGGTGGCCCCCGCCGTCAAGCTCTACCTCGCCGACGTTCGCGAGTATCTCGCGACGCTGCATCGCCGGGCGCGCTCGGGCCGCATCGTGAACGAGGCGAACTCGGACCTGACCGATCGCCTGATCCGGCGGCTCTTCGATCTCGCGGAGGGACTGCATCTCGCCCGGGGCGGCTCGCTCGAAGGCGGGCTCTGCGTCATCGCCGTCGGCGGTTTCGCGCGGCGCGAGATGTCGATCCATTCGGACGTCGATCTGCTCGTGCTCTTTCGCGGAGAGCCGACGGAATACGTCCGGTTCATCGCCGAGCGGCTCCAGTACTGGCTCTGGGACGCGGGCCTCCACATCGGCTGCGCGACCCGGACGATCGAGCAGACGGTCGCGCTCGGGCGCGAGGACGTGACCGTCCGGACGGCGGTGCTGACGGCGCGCTTCCTCTGCGGAGACGGCGAGTTCTTCCACGTCTTCGCCGACCGCATCCGGGGCGAGCTGCTGCCGGATCCGTTCGCCTTCGTCGTCGAGCAGCGGGATCTGCTGCGTTCGCGCCAGCAGGATTTCGGTGATTCGCTCTTCCTGCTCCAGCCCAACATCAAGGAGGGCGCCGGCGGCCTGCGCGACTACCACGCCGCCTACTGGGTCGCGCGCGGGACGCAGCCCTCCGTCCGGAACGTCGACGATCTGCTGCATTTCGGCCTCTTGACCGAGCCGGAGATGCAGGAGTATCTCGAGGCGCTCGATTTTCTCTGGCGCATCCGGAACGAGCTCCACCTGCGCGCCCGGCGCGCCAACGACCGGATGAGCTTCGAGCTCCAGGAAGACCTCGCCGAGGCGCTCGATTACGGCTCGATGGCCGAGGTGCTCGAGGACCTCGCGTTCCGCTCGCGCGCCTCGCCGGACGCCTTCGAGGACTGGAAGAACACCTCGCTCGCGGACCTGCGATTCGAGCCCGACGAATCCGATCTTCCGGTCGAGCGCTTCATGCGAGACTACTATCGGCATGCGCGCGCGATCAAGAACTACTCCGAGCTCGTGATCGATCAATGCGCCCGCCGCGTCGATCCGCGAGCGTCCGAGGCGGCGGCGGTGACCGTCGTCGAGCACGGCTTCCGCATCGTGAACGAGCAGCTGATCATTCCGCATGCGGCGCACCTGCGAGAGGATCCGCTCCGCGTGCTCGAGGTCTTCCGCGTCGCACAGCAGCATCAGGTGCCGCTTTCCCGCATGGCCCAGCGGCTGGTCCGCGAGAACCGGCACGTGCTCGACGAGCGCGTGCGGGCTTCGAGCGAGGCCTCGGAGCTCTTCATGAGCATCCTCGATGCCGATGCCCGGGTCACCCGCAGCCTCACCGCGATGAACGAGACCGACGTGCTCGCGCAGCTGATCCCGGAATGGGAGCACATCGTCTGCCGCTGGCAGCACGTCATCTACCACACCTACACCGTCGACGTGCACTCGATCTTCCTCGTCGAGGAGCTGCGCCGGCTCTGGCGGGGCAAATACGCCCGTGCGATGCCGGAGCTGACCGAGCTGATGCGCGAGGTCGACGACCGGCCGGCGCTCTTCCTCGGTTGTCTGCTCCACGACATCGGCAAGGGCTTCGGCGGCGACCACTCCAACAAGGGCGTGGTCCGCGCGCGGAGCGTCGTCGAGCGGCTCGGCTTGTCGGCCGAGCGGGCGGCGCGCGTGCTCTTCGTCGTCCAGCACCATCTCCTGATGTCGCATCTCGCCCAGAGCCGGGACATCTCGGACGCGAAGCTGATCCTCGAGCTCGCGCAGGTCTGCGGGGATCGCACGAATCTGCGCAATCTCTATCTCGCGACCTTCGCCGACATCCGGGCCTCGTCGGTCGAAGGCTGGACGGATTGGAAGGGCCAGCTGCTGCGCGAGCTGTTCGAGCGGACCGCAGAGATGCTGGAGACGGGGACGGAGAACACGGAGGAGGCGGTGGCGCTGCTCGAGCTGCGGGTCGAGCGCGGCCGCGAGAGCGCGCGCGAGGAGCTGCTCCAGCTCGGGATCGGCGAGTCGAAGATCGAGTCGTTCTTCAGCGAGATGCCGCGGCGCTATTTCCTGTCGCATACCCCGCGCCAGATCGCGCGGCATGCTCGCGTCGTGATCCGATATGGCGACGGCAAGCGGATCTCCACCTCCCACCGCAATACCGACGAGGGCGTCTCCGAGTTCATCCTCTGTACCCGCGACGTCCCCGGGCTCTACAGCCGCGTCGCCGGCGTCATGACCGCCTGCGGCCTCAACATCCTCGGGTCCCACGTCTACACGACCCGGCGTGGGCTGGCGCTCGAGATCTACGAGACGCCGACGCCGCGCGGCGGCGAGAGCGAGCAGACGATGCTCTGGGAGGAGGTCGAGTCCCAGCTCGAGCTGGTCCTGTCCGGGGCCGTCGAGGTCGGCGATCTCGTGCGCCGGCGCCGGCGCCCCGTCGGCACGACGCGCCCGCCCTCGCGCAAGGCCCCGCGCGTTCTCATCTCGAATACCGAATCCGAGTTCTACACCCTCGTCGACGTGATCGCGGACGACCGCATCGGGCTGCTCTACGACGTGACCCGTGCCCTCGGTGAACAGGGGGCCGAGATCTACATCTCGAAGGCGGCGACCATCAAGGACCAGGTCACGGACGCCTTCTACGTCAAGGATGAAGAGGGGAAAAAGATCAAGGATCCCCAGCGGTTGGAGCGGCTTCGCGATGCACTGCTCGAAGCGGCTCGAGCCGGGGATACCGGGGCGGGGCGTGGCTGAGGATCCGACTGCGACCGGCTCTCGACCGGCGGCCACGGCCACGGCGCTCGAGCGCTGCTGCGATGCGCTGCTCACCCGCCTCGCCGTCGAGGAGGGGCTCTCGTCGCGGACGCTCGAGGCCTACGCGGGCGACCTCGCACATCTGCGGCGTCATCTCGGTGCGCTGGGCATCGATGCGCTCGAAGCGGTCGATCGCTCGGACCTCGCTTCCTTCGCGCATACGCTCGACGCGCTCGGGCTCTCGCCGAGCACGCGCGCGCGCATGCTGGTTTCGGTGCGGCGGCTGCTGCGTTTCGCGCGCGAGCAGGGCATCGTCGAGATCGACCCGCAAGACAGCCTGCGTGCCCCGCGGCGGGCGCGACGGCTGCCGCGAACGCTCGCTTCCGGGGAGGTCGCCGCGCTGATCGACGCGGCCCGGACGGACGAGCCGACGGGCTGGCGCGACGTCGCGATGATCGAGCTGCTCTACGGCGCGGGGCTGCGGGTCTCCGAGCTCGTCTCGCTTCCGCTCTCCGGGATCGACCGGGTGGCGGGCCTTCTGCGCGTGATCGGGAAGGGGCGCAAGGAGCGCGTCGTGCCGCTCGGTGAGCTCGCCGGACGGGCACTCGACGCCTATCTCGAGCGCGGGCGTCCGGCGCTGATCGGCGCCCGGCGGGGGCTCGAGCATTCGGTCTTCCTGACGGCGCGCGGCCGGCCGATGACCCGGCAGAATTTCTGGAAGCGGCTGCGCGAGCACGCGATTCGCGCCGGCATCGACACCGATCGGGTTTCGCCGCACGTCCTGCGCCATGCCTTCGCGACCGATCTGCTCGAAGGCGGCGCCGATCTGCGCGCGATCCAGTCGATGCTCGGGCACGCGGATCTCTCGACGACCGAGGTCTACACCCACGTCAGTCGGGGGCGTCTGCGCGCGACCGTCGAATCGCTCCATCCGCGGGGCGCGGGTCGTCAGCCGTGAAGACCGCGCATCGCTTCGACGAGGTGCTCGAGTTCGTGCCGCCCGCCCAGGCGCGGTTGCTCGAGCGGATCGCCCGGACGGCGGCCGAACGGGCGCAGCCGATTCATCTGGTCGGCGGGCCGGTGCGCGATCTGCTGCTGGGCCGGGCGCTGCGGGATCTCGACCTGCTGGTCGAGGGCGATGCGCGGGCGCTCGCCGAAGCCGTCGTGCGCGCTCATCCCGAGATCGGACTGCGGCTCGAGTCGCATGCGCGATTCGGGACCCTGCGCCTCGCGTCCGCCGAGGCGGAGCTCGACGTCGCCGGGACCCGGCGCGAACGCTACGAGCGGCCGGGTGCCCTGCCCGAAGTCGAGTCGGGCAGCCTCGAGGAGGACGTCGGCCGGCGCGATTTCAGCGTGAACGCGCTCGTGCTCCCGCTCGATGCAGCCGCGCCTTCGCGGGCCTGCGAGGTCGTCGATCTCGTGGGCGGAATCCCGGATCTCGCGGCCGGACGCCTGCGCGTCCTGCATGGCCGGAGCTTCCACGACGATCCGACGCGCGCCTTTCGCGGGGCACGGCTCGCGGTGCGACTCGGATTCAAGTTCGAGCGGCGCTCGCGCACGGCCCTGCGCGACGCGCTGCGCGACGGCGCCTTCGGCGCGGTGAGCGGGGAGCGATTCCGGCGCGAGCTCGTGATGGTATTCGAAGAGCCGCGGCGCGGGGTCGACGCCGGGCGCGTGCTCGCGCTGCTCTCGGAGACCCACGTCCTCTCGGCGCTCGAGCCGGGTCTCGTCCTGCCCCGCGATCGGCAGGCGCCGCTTCGCCGGCTCTCGCGTTCGATCGAAACGCCCGAATGGCCGGTCGCGCGTTGGCGACCCTGGCTCGCGGGGCTCTCGATCTGGCTCGCGCCGCTGCCGGTCGTCACCCGACGCCGAACGCTGGAGCGTCTCTCGATTCGGGGTGAGCAGGCTGCCCGGATCTTCCGCTTCGCGAACGAGGGGGAGCGAACGCTGCGTGCCCTCGCGAAGGCGCGCGGGCGAGGCGCCGTCGATGCGCTGCTCTCGGAGCTCGGCGAGGAGACGATCCAGGCGGTGTTCGCACTCGCCGACGTCGCGATCCGTCGACGCATGCTGCGCTGGGGGGCGGAAGATCGAAGGCGAAGGGCGCCGGTGGTCGGCACCGATCTCGTCGAGCTCGGAATCCAGGGCCCCGATGTCGGGCGCGGCCTCGCGCGGATCCGGGCGGCCTTCCTCGACGGGGAGATCGCGAACCGGGAAGAGGCCCTCGTGCTCGCCCTCGAGCTCGCCCGGCGCGCGGCGCGCTCGGCGAACCGCGGCGCGGCGCGGCGCGGCAAGAAGCGCGGCGCGGTTGCCCCGGGCGATGCGATCCTGGATACTGCGCCGCGTCGGGGCCGGAAGGCGCCGGCTGCCGATTCCCGAACGGATCCGGACCCCGCGTCCGCCCCCCGATCCTCCGAGCCCGAGCCCGAATCGAAGACCGGACCGAAGACCGAATCGATCTCCGGATCGAAGTCCGACAAGAAGCTCGAATCGGAACAAGGCGCCAGGACGGAACCGACCTGATGGACTCAATCGACGAAACGCCCGAGCCCTCGGCCTGGTCGAAGCCGGCGTCCGGCGCGGCGCAGAGGGACGCGGGCTGGCGCAGCGCTGCGCACGTGCTCGAAGACCTCGGGAGCGCGCCCGACGAGCGCACCGACGGCCTCGACGGCTATGCCGTCAAGCTCTCGGTCTTCGAGGGCCCCCTCGACCTGCTGCTGCATCTGATCCGGCAGAACGAAGTCGACATCACCGACATCCCGATCGCACGCATCGCCGAGCAATATCTGGCGACGATCGAGCTGATGCAGGAGCTCGATCTCGACGTCGCGGCCGAATACCTCGTGATGGCGGCGACGCTCGCGCTCATCAAGAGCCGGATGCTGCTGCCGGGCGAGGACGAAGACGACGACGAGCGCGTGGATCCGCGGGCGGATCTCGTGCAGCGGCTGCTCGAGTACCAGCGCTTCAAGGAGGTCGCCGAAGCGCTCTCGAAGCGGCGCCTGCTGGGGCGTGACGTGTTCAGCGTCGTCGGTCCCGGACCGGCGCCGACGCCCGACGGCGAGCGCGAGATCGAGGTCGGGCTCTTCGAGCTGATCGCCGCGTTCCGGACCGTACTGGACCAGGCGAGCGCGGCCGAGCTGAAGCACGAGGTCGAGACCGAACACGTCACCGTTCGCGATCGCATGATGGTCGTGATGGACCTGCTCGAGCAGAGCGAATCCGTCGAGTTCATGCAGATCTTCCGGGCGGCGGGCGAGGGCGATGCGCGGCCTACGCGGTCGGTGCTCGTGGCGACCTTCCTCGCGGTGCTCGAGCTCGCGCGACTTTCGGCGCTGCGAATCTACCAGGGACTCTCCGAGCGCGGGACGCCGGAGGGGGCGATCCGGGTCCGGCGGGCGACGCTCACGAGCGAGGAGCCCGAGTGGCGCGATCGCATCACGGACACGATGTGAGCGAAGCAGAGAAGCGAGACAATCGGATGGAAGCGAGCGAGAAGCGCCGGATCGTCGAAGCGCTGGTGTTGTCGTCGTCGGAGCCCATCTCGGCGGCGAAGCTGGCGGAGATCGTCCCGGCCTGCGAGGCCGACGAGGTCAAGGAGCTCGTCGAGGCGCTCAATGCCGAGTATCTCGAGCAGGACCGCTCGTTCGAGATCTGGGAGATCGCCGGCGGCTTCCAGATCCGGACGCGCGCCGAGTTCTCGGGCTATTTGCAGAAGCTCCAGAAGGAGCGGGCGCTGCGGCTCTCCCAGGCGGCGCTCGAGACGCTCGCGATCATCGCCTATCGCCAACCGGTGACCCGGGCGGAGATCGAGGACGTGCGCGGCGTCGACGTCGGCGCGACGGTCAAGAGCCTGCTCGAACGCCATCTGATCCGGATCGCCGGCCAGCGCGAGGTCCCGGGGCGGCCGATGCTCTACGGGACGACGCGGCGCTTCCTCGAGATCTTCGGGCTCGATAGCCTGAAGAGTCTCCCGACGCTGCGCGAGCTCGACGAGCTCGCCCGCGAGCAGGGCCTGCTCGAGCGGACGGCGGCCGAGCCCGGCGGCGAGAGCGAAGGGGGATCGGCTGGGGCCGAAGGCGGTCTCGAAGAGGGCGACGGCGAATCCGGGTTCGGTTCGGCATCGCCGAGCGGCCCTGCGTTCGGCGCCTCGGAGCTCGTCCTGCGACATGAAGACCTGCCGGTCCCCGGCTCGCTCTTTCAGTCCGAAGATCCGTCCGACGAAGAGGCCGGCGACGCGTCCGAAGAATCCGCCGACTTCGACGACGACGGGAGCTTCGCCGAAGGCGACGAGGACGACGCGGACGAACGCCTGCTGCTCGGCGACGACGAGGAAGAGCAGGAGGTCTGATCCCATGCCCCACGGTGATTCTCCCCGGCACGTCCGCAAGGCGAAGCCGAAAGGACCTGCGCGCGCGGGATCCGGGCAGGCTGCTCCTGGATCGGGACGAGAGGCGGGGCCCGGGTCCGGAAAAAAGAAGGCGGGGCCGGGACCCGGAAAGTCGAAGCCCGGATCGAGGTCGGCGCGCGGCGCCCGCGTGGCGGCGCGCCCGGCGGAGGCCGATGCGAAGCCGGCGAAGCTGGAGCGGCGCCTCGAGACGGCGCGGGAGCCCGTGCGGCTTCAGCGGCTGCTCGCGAGTGCGGGCTTCGGTTCGAGGCGCGAGGTCGAGGCACTCGTCGCCGAGGGCCGGGTCACCGTCAACGGTGAGATCGCCGAGCTCGGCGGCCGGGCCCGGCCCGGGGTCGACGACATCCGGCTCGATGGCGAGCGCGTACTGTCGGATCGGCCGGTCTACTGGATCGTGAACAAGCCGCGCGGCGTCGTGACGACGGTCCGCGACGAGTCCGGCCGGCGGACGGTGCTCGACCTGCTGCCGCGGAAGATCGGGCGGGTCTTCCCGGTCGGCCGGCTCGACGTCGAGACGTCCGGGCTGCTGCTGCTGACGAACGACGGCGAGACGGCCTTCGCCATGCTGCATCCCTCGCTCGGGAGCGAGCGGGAATACCGCGTCAACGTCAAAGGGGCGATCGATGCGAAGGCGATCGCGCGGCTCGAAAAAGGCGTGGACCTCGAAGAGGGACGCACCGCGCCCGGTCGCGTCGACGACGTCCGCATCGATCCGAAGACGCAGACCTCGACGTTCCTGTTGACCCTCGTCGAGGGGCGCAATCGCCAGATCCGCCGCAGCTTGTTGATCCTCGGCTTTCCGGTCCGGCGTCTGGTCCGCGAGCGCGTCGGGCCGCTCCGTCTCGGAAAGCTGGCGGTCGGCGATGCACGGCCGCTCGATCCGGAGGAGCGAACGGCGCTGCTCGCCCACGTCGAGCGGCTGAAGAGCGCGAAGAGCAAGCCGCGGCGGGCTTCGTCCCGAAAGCCGGTGATCGGACTCCAGAAGGCGAGCGTCACGGGCCGACCGCAGTCGGCGGCCCAGCCCAGCCGCGGGGCGGCGAAGTCGTCCGCGAAGCCGGACCGGGCGCGCCCGACCTCCCGGTCGCCCGCCCGCAGTGGCCAGAGCGCACGTCCGAAGCGGGCTCAGCGAAAGGTCGTGAGCTCGAGGAAGGGCATCAGGAAGTAGAAGGCGAGCAGGAGCCCGAGCAGGAAGGTGAGGCCCTGGATCGCGTCGCGCGGCATGCGTTCCGGGAAAGCAAGAATCGTGCGCCGCGGACGGTGCGGGTTCGCCGCCGCAGAGCGGATCCTGGAAGCGCACGCGGATCCGAGCCCTTCGCAGGAACTCTGCCTGTCGGATCGGGCGCCGATGCGCCGTCTTCCGCTTTTGCGCGCATCGATCCCGTGGAAGAAGATTGTCCCGATCGCGGCGCTGGATTTCCCGGCGCGGCTCGAGGGGAGGTCCCGCGATGTGTGGTCGCATGACTTTGACGCGCTCTCCCGTCGAGATCGCCGACTTCTTCGAGATCGCAGGCGGGAACGGATTCGCGCTCGGCGCTCGGGCCGGAACCGAGGCCGAATCCGCTGCCGGGAGCGAGGCCGGCACGCTCGCCGGTCCCGACGGCCGGCCTCTGCGGCCGCGCTACAACATCGCGCCCTCGCAGCCGGTCCTCACGATCCTGCAGGACGATCGGGGCGAACGGCGATTCGCATGGAAGCGCTGGGGCCTCGTGCCGGCCTGGGCGAAGGATCCGGGCCTGGGCGGCAAGCTCTTCAATGCGCGCTCGGAGACCGTCGCCGAGAAGCCTTCCTTCCACGCGGCCTTCAAGCGCTCGCGCTGTCTCGTCGTCGCGGACGGCTTCTACGAATGGACGCCCCGGCAGCAGGGCCATCGCGCGCATTGGCTCCATCCGCGCGCCGGCGGGCTGCTCGCCCTCGCCGGGCTCCATGCGCATTGGGCCGCCGAGCGCGGTCCCATCGTGGATTCCTGCACCGTCCTCACGACCGAGGCGAACGGCGATCTGGCGGCGATCCACGCGCGCATGCCCGTCCTGCTCCCGCGCGCGAGCTGGCGGGCCTGGCTCGATCCCGCGCGCCCGCCGGAGGCGCTGATGGCCCTGCTGGCGCCGGCCCCGGACGGAACGCTCGCGGCTCGCGCCGTGTCGAGCCACGTCAACGATCCGCGCCGTGACGATCCGGATTGCCTCGCCGAGGCCGCGAGCGACGACGACCGGCGTGCGATCCGTCGGGAGCTGTTCCGGCAGCGCTCGGCGACGGACGTTCGTTTCGTGGGAACCTGTACCGTCCAGCTGGGACCTCCGGGCGGGGCCGGCGTGCCGTTCGTGCTGGAACACCTGCGAGGGCCGGGGTCGGTGGTGCGGCTGTCCGGGGTCCTCGCGG
>CAUJGH010000569.1 GCA_963169575.1 Myxococcota bacterium
GGACATTCGGCGCCGGGCATCTATGCCCGCGCCTTCCTCGAGGGCCGACTCTCCGAAGAACAGCTGAACAACTTCCGCCAGGAGGTCGAAGCCGGCGGACTCTCGTCGTATCCGCATCCGCGGCTGATGCCCGATTTCTGGCAGTTCCCGACCGTGTCGATGGGGCTCGGACCGCTGATGGCGATCTATCAGGCCCGCTTCATGCGATACCTGCACGATCGGGGCATCGTCGACACGAGCGGTCGCAAGATCTGGGCGTTTCTCGGAGACGGCGAGACCGACGAGCCGGAGAGCCTCGGCGCGCTCTCGCTGGCGGGCCGGGAGGGGCTCGACAACCTCGTGTTCGTCGTGAACTGCAACCTGCAGCGGCTCGACGGGCCGGTGCGCGGCAACGGCAAGATCATCCAGGAGCTCGAGGCGAATTTCCGGGGCAACGGCTGGAACGTCATCAAGGTCGTCTGGGGCGGTCGCTGGGATCCGCTGCTCGCCAAGGACAAGGACGGCATCCTGCGCCGGCGCATGGAAGAGGCGGTCGACGGCGAGTACCAGGCCTATCAGGTCCGGGGAGGCGCCTATACGCGGGAGCACTTCTTCGGAAAGTACCCCGAGCTCTCCGAGATGGTCGCGACGATGAGCGATGCGGACATCTGGCGGCTCAATCGGGGTGGTCACGATCCGCACAAGGTCTATGCGGCCTACGCGGCGGCGATGGAGCACACCGGCCAGCCGACCGTGATTCTGGCGAAGACCGTCAAGGGCTACGGCACCGGCGATGCGGGCGAGGGCCAGAACATCACGCATCAGATGCACGACATGGCGGAGTCGGCGCTGCGTGCGTTCCGCGATCGCTTCAACATCCCGATCTCCGACGAGGAGATCGGCAAGGCGCCTTTCTACCTCCCGCCGTCCGACAGCCCCGAGATGCAGTACATGCACGAGCGCCGGCGCGCGCTCGGCGGCTACCTGCCGATCCGCAAGACCGATGCTCCGCCGCTCGAGGTCCCCGAGCTCGCGACCTTCGATGCGCTGCTCGAGGGGACCGCCGATCGCGAGATGTCGACGACGATGGCGGTCGTGCGCCTCCTGCAGATCCTGACCCGCGACAAGGCGATCGGGAAGCACGTCGTGCCGATCGTGCCGGACGAATCGCGCACGTTCGGAATGGAAGGGATGTTCCGGCGGCTCGGCATCTATTCCTCGGTCGGCCAGCTCTACGATCCGGTCGACTCGGATCAGGTCGCCTACTACCGCGAGGAGAAGGACGGGCAGATCCTGCAGGAGGGCATCAACGAGGCCGGCGCAATGGTCTCGTTCATCGCGGCTGGCACGGCCTACGCGAGCCACGCCGTCCACATGGTGCCGTTCTACATCTTCTATTCGATGTTCGGCTTCCAGCGGATCGGCGATCTCGCCTGGGCCGCCGGCGACATGCAATGCCGAGGCTTCCTGCTCGGCGGGACCTCCGGACGGACCACGCTCGCCGGAGAGGGGCTCCAGCACCAGGACGGCCATAGCCACATCCTCGCAGGCACCATCCCGTCCTGCATTTCCTACGACCCTGCGTATGCGTACGAGCTCGCCGTGATCATCCAGGACGGTCTGCGCCGGATGTATCGCGAGAACGAGAACGTCTACTACTACCTGACGGTGATGAACGAGAAGTACGCGCAGCCCGCGATGCCCAAGGGCAGCGAGAACGGGATCCTGCGCGGCATGTACCGCGTGCGCGAAGGGCAGGGCAAGGGGCCGCGCGTCCAGCTGCTCGGCAGCGGCGCGATCCTGCGCGAGGTGCTCGCCGCCGCCGAGATGCTCGAGCACGACCACGGCGTTCCGGCCGACGTCTGGAGCGTCACGAGCTTCAACGAGCTCGCCCGGGATGGCCAGGACGTCGCGCGCTGGAACGCGCTGCATCCGACCGAGGAGCGCCGCCGCAGCTTCGTCGAGCGGCAGCTCGCGAGCACGACGGGCCCGATCGTCGCCGCGACGGACTACATGCGCCTCTACTCGGAGCAGATCCGCGCCTACGTCCCGCGCACCTATCGCACCCTCGGCACCGACGGCTGGGGCCGCAGCGACAGCCGCGAGAAGCTGCGCCATTTCTTCGAGGTCCACCGCAACGACGTCTGCGTCGCGGCGCTCTCTGCGCTGGCCGACGACGGCTCCTTCGATCGGGCCAAGGTGGCGCGGGCGATCGTGAAGTACGGCATCGACGCCGAGCGTCCGTCGCCGAGCCGACGGTAGCGGGCGGGGAGGGTCGACGTGGCCGAGCGACGCGAGATCCGGGTGCCCGACATCGGCGACTTCGACCAGGTCGAGGTCGTCGAGGTCCTCGTCAAGCCGGGCGATCCGATCGCGATCGACGATCCGCTCGTCAGCATCGAGAGCGAGAAGGCGACGATGGAGATCCCGTCGCCCGAGGCGGGGGTGCTCGTCGAGCTCGCGGTGAAGGAGGGCGACCGCGTCTCGCAGGGCAGTCTGCTCGCCATTCTCGAGGCCGGTCCGGCGGCCGCGGATTCGGCCGGGGAGAAGGGCGACGGCGCCGGGAAGGTCGCAAAGGCGGGCGCCGCCAGTGGGCGATCTTCGCCGGCAGAATCGCCGCCCCGCGCGGTGGCGACCGCTCCGCCGAGCGGGAAAAAGACGCCCGCAACGACAGACGAGGATCCGCAGACTTCGGGTGGAGTGGGGGCGCAAGCCGCCCCCTCCGAGCGCGAGCCGGGCGCGAAGTTCGACTCGATCGAGCTCGATCGCCCCGTGCGGCAGATCTCGCCCGCCGCCGCCAATCCGGTTCCCGATTCCTCGGGACTGCCGCATGCGAGCCCGCTCGTGCGTCGTTTCGCGCGCGAGCTCGGCGTGCCGGTCGGGGAGGCCGAGGCGACGGGGCCGCACGGGCGGGTGTTGATCGAAGATGTGAAGCGCACGGTGCGCGAGCGTTTCTCGGACGGGAGCGAGGCGGCTGATTCGCCTGGCGGGACGATTTCGCCTGGCGGGCCTGTTTCGCCTGGCGGGGCCGGGGCGGCGAGCGCGCGCGGTTCGGGCGTCGCGGCGGTGCCCTTCGTCGATCCGGCGCGGTTTGGTCCGGTTCGGGAACAGCCGCTCACGCGCATCCAGAAGGTCTCGGGACCCGCGCTCCAGCGCAGCTGGCAGAACGTGCCCCACGTCACCCAGCACGACGAAGCCGACATCACCGAGCTCGAGCGCTTCCGCCGCGATCGCAAGGATCAGGCGAGCGCGAAGGGCGTCAAGCTCTCGCCGCTCCTGTTCGTCATGAAGGCCGTCGTGATCGCGCTGCGCGAGCATCCGGCGCTGCGCTCGACGCTCTCGGCCGAGCGCGATCGGCTGCTCGTGAAGGACTATTTTCATCTCGGCATCGCCGTCGACACGGATCAGGGACTCGTCGTGCCGGTCGTGCGCGACGTCGATCGCAAGGGCGTCTTCGAGCTGGCGGCCGAGCTGCAGTCGACCGCCGAACGCGCGCGCAACCGCAAGCTGACGCCCGACGACCTCGCAGGCGCCTGCTTCACGATCTCGAGCCTCGGCGGGATCGGCGGCACGGCCTTCTCGCCGATCGTCAACGCGCCGGAGGTCGCGATCCTCGGGCTCTCGAAGACCCAGATCAAGCCGGTCTGGCGAGGGCCGTCGCCCCTCGATCTCGACGCCGGCGCGTCCGCGAGCGGGATGCAGGGCGGCCATTTCGAGCCGCGCCTCGTCCTGCCGCTCTCGCTCTCCTACGACCACCGTGTCATCGACGGCGCATTGGCCGTCCGCTTCACGACGCGACTCGCGGCGATCCTCGCCGACCCGATGCAGCTGCTCCTCTGACTTTCCGGCACGATTTTCCGGCACGCGTTTCGGGCACGAATGCCCGGCACGATTTCCGGTACGAGACCCGCGCGATTTCCCGGATGGGTCGGCTCGGATCGACCGACCAGCGGGTCGCCCCGCAGGAAGTCTCAACACCCGTCGGATGCCGGCCGATCGACCGCGATATGCCGAACGCGACCGTGCCCCGACCCTCTCCCGCCGGCCCGTGCCCCGACCCGACCCATCTCGGGGACCGATTCCGCGAGCTCGGCGAAGGCCTCGAGCGCGCCGGTGCCGCCGGGATGCTCGTATTCGGTGCTCCGATGCTCGCGCAGATCGAAAAGCGGCATGGAGAGGCCGCTCGCTCCATCTGCCTGGAAGCGCTGCGCGCGCGGGTGGCCGAGGTCGCCGAAGAGCGGCTCCGGACGGACTTCGTCGTGACGCTCTCCGAGCCGGGCTTCGACGAGGTCGTCGTCGTGCTCTTCCGCCGCCCGAGCTCGGCCGGGTTCTATCGCACCGAGATGCCGGGCTTCCGGCACGAGGTCGGTCGCGCGCTCGCTGCCGACGGTGCCCAGCTCTTCTATCCCTATCTCCGGGGTCCCTCCACGCTGCCCGTCGGGATCGCCGTCGAGCTGCGCAATCCGCAGTTCGGGACCGCGACCCAGCTGCGGCGGCTGGTCGAGCAGGCACGCCGTGCGTGCGCCCACGACGCCGAGACCGCTCGGCGGGCGCACCGCCAGGAGCTGCTCGAGACGATCCTCGATCAGCGCATCTACTCCGTCTACGAGCCGATCGTCGAGGTCTCGTCGCGTACGGTCTTCGGCTACGAAGCGCTCGCACGCGGCCCCGAGCGCTCGCGCTTCCACTCGCCGATGGCCCTCTTCACCGCCGCCGAGGAGCACGACCTCGTCTTCGAGCTCGACTGCGCCTGCCGGGAGAGCGGACTGCGCGGTGCGGTCGACTTTCCGAGCGGGACGAAGCTCTTCCTCAACATCCGCCCGACGACGATCCACGACCCGAGCTTTCGGGAGGATCGCCTGATCGAGACGCTCGAGAAGCGTCGCCTCGCCCCGCACGACGTCGTCTTCGAGATCTCCGAGCAGGAATCGATCCGCAGCTTCGGCGCGTTCCGCGAGATGCTCGACCACTACCGGCGGCTCGGTTTCCAGTTCGCCCTCGACGATACCGGCGCGGGGTATGCCGGGCTCGAGGAGCTCGTCGAGATCGAGCCGGACTACATCAAGATCGACCGCTCGATGGTGTCCGGGGTCGATCAGGACCCGGCGCGGCAGGACGTGCTGGCCGCGGTGCTGCAGCTGGCGGACAAGATGGGCGCGCAGGTCATCGGCGAGGGGCTCGATACGCTCGAGGAGCTCGAGATGCTCGGCCGGCTCGGGATCCGATTCGGACAGGGCTGGCTGTTCGGGCATCCGACGCCGCTGCGGGCCGCCGAATAGCGGTGCAGAGCGCCCTCCGCACGAGCGCGCTCAATTCCAGATCGAATCCGTCCCCGATCCGAAGCCGACGAGCTGCTCGCTCGCACGCCAGAGCGATCGGGCCAGCTCCGGATCTTCGGCGCGGCCGGTCAATCGGGCCGGCTTGCAGTCCGCGAAGTAGGTGCCGTTCGGCGCGTCGACGTCCGCATCCGCGCAGAGCCTGATCGAGGTCGCGGCGCCCTGGGCCGGCGTGCGAAAGAAGAGCGCGAGCACGGGCAGCAGGATCTTCGCGATTCCGCCGTTGTTCGCGCCCAGCCGGGTCGCCACCGCGCCGGGGTGGGCCGACCAGACGCGCAGATCCCGGCCTTCGACCCGCCGGGCCAGCTCGTTCGTGAACAGGACGTTCGCGAGCTTCGAGCCGCCGTAGACGCGCATCGCCGAATAGCGCCGGAGCGACTGGAGATCGTCGAGATCGAGCCATCCGAAGCGATGGGCGTGGGAGGCGACGTTGACGATGCGCGCCCCCGGATGGGCGAGCAGCTTCGGCATCAGCAGGTTCGTCAGCAGGAAGGGCGCGAGATGATTGACCGCGAAGGTCGTCTCGTAACCGTCGGGTGTCTCGCTGCGGGAGAGCATCGTCACGCCCGCGTTGTTCAGCAGGACGTCGATCTGCGGGAGCTCTCGGGCGAGCTCGTCGGCGACACGCCGGACCTCGTCGAGCCGCTCGAAATCCGCACCGAAGAGCCGCACGCAGGGCCGTCCCGCGCTCCGTTCGATCCGCGCCTTCGTCTCGGCTCCGCGCTCGGCCGAGCGGCAGACGATCGCGACGTCCGCGCCGCGCAGCGCCAGCGCCTCCGCCGACGCTTCGCCGATGCCGGAGGTCGCCCCGGTGACGATGCAGGTCTGGCCCTCGAGATCGTTCATGTCGGGGACTCCGGCGAGAGGGTCGCGAGGAAGAATGCCTCGATCCGATCGGCCAGGAGTGTCTGCGTCTCCCGCTCACCGCGCAACTCGTCGAGCGGCCTGGTCGCGCGGCGCTGGCCCGGGCGCGGCGCGTTCTGATGCATCCGGTGCAGCAGCTCGATGCCGTCGCAGAAATGGAAATGGTCGGCATCGTCGAGGATCTCGAGGCTCGCGCCCGGCCCCAGTCGCTCGAAGAGCGGGAGCAGGCTCGTCTCGAGATCGACGAGCACGTCGTCGCGCGCCGCGATCACGAGCGCCGCCACCGGCTCCGGCAGCGGGAGCTCGCCGGGCCCGAAGGCGCGCGATCCGACGAAGGGCTCGGCCACCGGCGCGAGCGAACAGACGGCGCGCACCCGCGGCTCGAGCGCCGGCAGCTTCAGCGCCGTCCAGCCGCCGAAGGAATGGCCCGCTCCGCCGACCCGCGTCCGATCGAGGGCGGGCAGGGGCGGCAGCCCGATCGCGAACGGCTGCCCGGGCCCCGCGCCCGCCCTCGCCGGTCCATCGAGCAGCGCACGGACCACGGCGTGCAGGTCTCCGGGCCGCTGCCGGCGGATCTCGCGGTGCACGGCGCGTCGCGCCTCGTCGTCCTCGAGCGCGAGCATCTCGGGAAAGGTGTTCCCGACATGGTCGGGGGCCGCGACGACGAAACCCGCGCGCGCCAGGCGGGTCGTCAGGAAGGTCGATTGCTGGCGATAGCCGGAGTTGCCGTGGGAGAAGACGATCAGCGGGCAGGGGCCGGCGAGCGGCTCGAGATCGGGCACTGCGTCATGGGGCAGACCGAGCGGATGGGGCGCCGCCGGGCGGCGTTCGGTTGCACCGTCGGCGGGCGGCCGCGCCGGATACCAGATCTCCGTCGGTAGCCGTCGTCCCGGCACGTCGGCTCGCACGACGACGGTCTGTGCGACGCCGACCGCGAAGCCTCCGGACTGCGCGAATCGCGAATCGTTCATGGGCCTTGTCTATTGCGCGCGCCCGATCGGCGCAAGCGGCGCCGGGCGATTCGGACGCGGCTGGGCGTCAGCGGGCCTCGGCGGGATCGATGCGCGCGACGAGGTAGAGCGCCGAGCCGCTCCCCGACTCGAGGCGGCGCTCGTCGACGTCGGCGATCTGTTCGACGAAGCGGCGGTCGCGCGCCTGCCCGGGATCGAAGCAGGCCGCGATCGGACCGCGGACGAACGCCTCGGCCAGGAATCCGAAGCGGGCAGAGAGCTCGAGCTCGAAGACCTCGCGCAGCCGTTGCAGCAGCGCGTTGCGCGGCGGATTCGGGCGGGCCGCGAACGCATCGCGGAATCGTTCGATCCGGCGTCCCGTCGCCGGATCGAGCGTGTATCGCTCGGGCAGGAGCGCCCAGATCCGCTCGCCGATCGCGGCGAACGCGTCGTCCGGGACCACCGATCCGACACCCGTCTGCTCGAGCAGGACGATCGCCGATCCACTCTCGCTCGCGCTCTGGAGCACGTCCAGCCACGGGGCGACGTCCGCCTGCCAGGTCAAGAGCTCTCGCGTGACGATCACCGCCGGCTCGAGCTCGCGCAGACAAGCGCGCAGCGCCTCCGGGCGCTCCGGAAATACCCGATCGACGACGCATCCCCGCAGCGGATCCTCACCGAGCTCGATCCGGGGCACGGCGCCGTCCGGGTCTGCGACGTGGAGCACGAACTCGCGCGCACCGGATCGGATCAGCGTCTGCGCGAACGTGCGGGACTCGGCCGCGACGCCGCGACCCGCGAGCAGGATCGCGAGCGGTCGTTGCATCGAACGCGCGCGCCGCGCGAGCGGCTCGCGCACGAGGTCCGGAATCGAATCGATGCCGATCGGTCCGAAGCTCCGGCGGACCTGGGCGTCGAGCCAGAAGGAGAAGATCGGGTGGAGCGCGGAGTCGAGCGGTGCCTGGGGAAGCGCTCGTACGCTCGCCTCGGCGGCCGGCAAGGCGACGATCTCGCCCGCCGCATCGGGGGCGAGCGGCTTCGCCGTCGCGTGGGGCGCGCTCGATGTCGGTGCATCGCGAGGGAATACGCGCGCGGCCGACACTTCGTCGGGCGCGTCCGCGCGATTCTCGGGCGGCGCGGCGATGGGATCGGCGCCGCGGAGGGCGGCGCGCAGATGGTCGAGCAGGTTCTGCGCTTCACCGTGCCGGCGACGCTCTTCGTCTGCGTGGCGGCGGGCTTCGGCGAGGTCCCGCTCGAGCCGTTCGAAACGCTCCTGGAGCGCGCTCTGGCTGCGATGGTGAGCGGCGGCCTCCTGCTGCTGGGCGGCCATCGACTGGTGGAGCAGCGCGCGTTCGAGCAGCGCGCGCTCGAGCTCGTTCTCGAGCGCGGCGATGCGTGTGCGGAGTACGCCCCGCTCCGTCTGCTCGTCCGGGGACGGCGCATCGGCGCGGGCCTCTGCCGTCGACTCGCGGAGGGCGGGGGGCGTCGCAGCGGCGAGCTCGCTGCGCAGCCGCGCGATCTCTTCGCGTTGGCTCTGGGTCGTCTCGCGCGCAAGGGCGAGAGTGGCCCTCACCTCCCGCAGCTCGGCAGCGAGACGGCGCTCGCTCGCGGGGATCGCCTGGGCGGCGAGGGGGACCGGGGCGGCGGCCGGCGAGCGCCCCCGCAACGGCCCCCACGCCGGGTCGGCCCGCTGGGGCGCGGGGGGCCCCCGGGTTCCCGGGGCGGGGAGCGGGCG
>CAUJGH010000570.1 GCA_963169575.1 Myxococcota bacterium
TCGATCCCGAGCTGGAAGAACTCGTTCACCCGGTCGCGATGCTGGCTCGGCCGGTCGATCTTGTTGACGAGCAGGGCCAGCGGTTTGCCCGAGCGGCGCAGCGTGCGTGCGATCGACTCGTCCTCGGCGACGAGCCCTGCCTTGCCATCGACGACGAAGAGGATCACGTCCGCCCCGGCCACCGCCGAGCGCGCCTGGGCCTGCACTGCGGCTTCGAGCCCATCGCCCTTCGCGACGTCGAGGCCCGCGGTGTCGACCAGCCAGAGCCTGCGCCCGGCGACCTCGATCCGCTCCGCGATGCGATCGCGCGTGAGTCCGGGCTCGTCGGCGACGATCGCGCGGCGATAGCCCGCATAGCGATTGAAGAGCGTCGATTTGCCGACGTTGGGTCGGCCGACGAGTGCGACCACGGGGAGGCTCGGGGAGCGGGTCATGACGGCGCAGGATAGCCGTCGCGCGATCCCGCCGGAGGCGGCGGGCCACCGCCCTCGTCCTCGGCCGCGAGGAACTTCTCGACGCGGGCCAGGATCGAGGCCCGATCGGCCGGGTCGAAGGTCTCGACGTCCGGGAGCGCGCGGATCCAGGTCCGCTGGCGACGCGCGAACTGGCGAGTGTCGGCCTTCATCGCCTCGAGCGCGTTGACGAGCGTGTCGGCGCCGTCGACGACGGGCTGGATGTGGCGATAGCCGATGGCCTGCATCGGCTTCAGCTCGGGCCCGTATCCGCGTTCGCGCAAGTCGCGGACCTCGCGCAGGAGTCCCTCGGCGAGCATCGCCTCGGCGCGGACGGCGATCCGTTCGTGCAGCGCTTCCCGCCCCGGATCGATGCAGAGATGGAGCACGCGGAAGGGGCGATCGCGAAAGCCGTGATCCTCACGCAGGCGGGAGGCCGGACGTCCCGATTGCTCGAGGATCTCGAGCGCGCGGATCGTCCGGCGGGCATCGTTGGGATGGATCCCGTCGGCGGCGTCGGCGTCCTGCTGGGCGAGTCGGCGGTGGAGACGCCCGGGATCGCCTTCGGCGACGGCGCGGGCATGGTCTGCCTCGAGACGGGCGCGCATTCCGGGCGTCGCGTTTCCCGTCTCGATCAGGCCGTCGAGGAAGGCCCGGATGTACAGCCCCGTTCCGCCCACGAGCACGACGAGTCGTCCGCGCGCGTGGATCGCCGCCGCGGCTGCGCGGGCCTCCTTCGCATAACGTCCCGCGCTGTAGGGCTGGTCGGGGGTGACGACGTCGAAGAGATGATGCGGAACCCGCAGCCGGTCCTCGGCGGAGGGCTTCGCCGTTCCGATGTTCATGAACCGGAAGACCTGCATCGAATCGGCGTTCACGATCTCGCCGTCGAAACGCAGGGCGATCTCGAGCCCGAGCGCGCTCTTGCCCGAAGCCGTCGGCCCGGTCACGACCACGACGGGGGGCCGCTTCGTCGTCGTCTGTTCGTTCGCCATCGCAGTGGAGTCCTCGCCCCGCTTCCATCGCCGGGATTCGCGCCCCGTCGGAGCGTCACCCCGGCCGCGAGGGCGCGCGATCCTAGCGCGATCTAGCGGCGGCGGAAGCGCGCCTCGAGATCGGCCGGGCCGATCAGGATCGCGACCGGTCGACCATGGGGACAGGTCGGCGCCCACGGGATCGTGTCGAGTCCGGCGAGGATCGCCCGCTGCTCCGCGTCGGGCAGCCGATCGCCGAATCGCCGTGCGGCATGACACGCGAGGGTGGCGAACATGCGATCGAGGCCGGGCAGCCAGCGCACGGCGCTCGCATCGGCCCCCGGATCGGGCTCGTGCTCGACGAGGGCCGCCGTGAGGTCGCGAACGATCGCTTCGGGATCGCTGCCGGCGAGCTCGGCCGGCAGCGCGCGCACCAGCAGCGCGTCGTCGCCGAAGGGCTCGATCTCGAAGCCCAGGCGTGCGATCGGCTCGGGGGACGCCTCGACGGCGGCGACGGCGGCGGGCGTCACTTTCACGACGAGCGGGCTCAGCAAACCCTGACGGGCCACCCCGGCCGCGAGCCAGCTGCTCCGCATCCGCTCGTAGAGGATCCGTTCATGGGCGGCGTGCTGGTCGATCACGACGAGGCCCTGATCGCCTTCGGCGAGCAGGTAGCTGGCGTGGAGCTGCCCGAGAAGTCGCAAGGCGCCGAACGATGCCACCTGGGACGCGCTGCGATCGACCGTCGCCGCGGGGTCCTCGGCGCGGCTCGATTGCATCGCCGCTTCGAGGTCGGCATCGGATCGAGCGGGATGTCGGGCCGCGAGGCTCCAATCGGTCGAAGGACTCGAATCGAATTCCAGCGTGCCCCTGCCCGCCCCTTCCCCGCCCCGTCCCCAACGCGGCGCCGCCTCGCGGACGCGCAGCGGAAGCGCGTGCGCTTCGTCGGGAGCAAGGTTCGCCTCCGCGGGACGGGAAGCGGCGGCCAGGGGGATGGTGAGCCAGCGGCGCGAGGCGATCGATTCGCGGACGGCGTGGCGGATGCTGCGGTGGACCGCCTGCGGATCGCTGAATCGGACCTCCCATTTCGCGGGATGCACGTTCACGTCCACCGTCTCCGGCGCGACCTCCACGAAGACGACTCCGAGCGGGAAGCGACCGCGCGGGAGCAGGTCGCGGTAGGGCTCGCAGAGGGCATGGCTCAAGAGACGGTCGCGCACCGGGCGGCCGTTCACGAAGACGTAGAGCCCCTGCCCCGTCGCGCGGCTCAACTCCGGAGTCGAGACGAAGCCGTGGACCCGCGCGGCGTCTGTCTGATGCTCGACGGCGACGAGTCCGGCGGCGTCCTCGTCGGGGAGCAGCAGCGCGAGGCGATCGCGCCGATCGCTGCAGGCCGGCCAGACGGTCGCCGTTCGCTCGTCGCGGCGGATCTCGAGATGGATCTCGGGTCTCGCCATCGCGAGGCGGGCGAGCCAGTCCGAGATATGCCCCCATTCGGTGCTCGGCCGCTTCAGGAATTTGCGGCGCGCGGGGACGGACGCGAAGAGGTCGGCGACCTCGATCCGCGTCCCCTCCGGGCCTCCGGCCGCGCGCGAGTGGATCAGACGACCGCCGTCGATCCGGATCTCATGGCCCGCCTC
>CAUJGH010000571.1 GCA_963169575.1 Myxococcota bacterium
TCGCGGCGCTCGGCCTCGGCGAGCGGGTCACGATCACCGGCTGGATCGCGGAGGCCGAGGTCCGCCGGCGGCTGCGGGCCGCCTGTTGCATGGTGCTGGCGAGCTTCGCCGAGGGGCTACCGGTCGTGATCATGGAGGCGCTCGCGATGCAGCGCCCCGTGCTCAGCACCTACATCGCCGGGATTCCGGAGCTCGTCGATGCCGAGAACGGCTGGCTCGTGCCGAGCGGAGACGTCGAGGCCCTCGCGCGGGCGCTCGCCGAGGTGCTCGTCGCGGATCCGGAGACGCTGGCCGAGAAGGGGCGGCGGGGGGCCGAGCGGGTCCGGGAGCGCCATTTTCTCGCGACCGAGGTCGATCGTCTCGAGGCGCTCTTCCGGGCGGCGACGGCCGGCTCGAACGCCCGCGCGGACGGGTCACCGCCGCGCTGATCAGCCGCGTGCCGGCGCGCGCGAGGAATCGTCGCGATTCCATTCCTTGTGACGTCCGCGCAGCGCCTTCCAGCGATACAGGACGACGCTCGCGGCCTTGGCGAAGGCGTAGACGACGAGCCCCGGCCAGCGCCGGGGATCGCGAGCGAGCCGTGCGACCGCGAAGCGCTGGATCGCCGCCTCCTCGCGGGTCTCACCGGGATGGAGCTGGGCCATCTCGAAACGGCCGGCGCGGCGGCGCACGTTGATGTGGATCTGGCTGCGGAGCGTGCGCGGCGGCGTCATCACGAAATGACTGCCGTCGACGGATTGGCGCTCCGAGGGCCGGAACAGGAGCCGCACGAAGCCGTCGTCGGAGATGATGTCGGGAAACGCATCGAAGCGGCGGGCGCCTTCCTCGCTGATCGCGTAGACACCGGAGCCGAGCATTCCCTCGGCGACGTAGGGGGTGCGAAGCCAGATGTCGTAGTAGGCGCGTACGGGCCAGCTCGCCTTCGCGAGGTCGACCCGGATCCGGGGCGCGGCGCCGTGGATCTCGCCGCCGCGCAGGACGTCCGCGACGCGGCGGATCGAGTCGACCGGGAGCTCGATGTCGGCATCGACGAAGAAGCGCGGATAGCCGGTTGCGGTCGAATGGCCGAGATTGAGCGCCGCCTGCTTGGATGCGACGGGACAGTCGAGCACCCGGACCGGCGGCCCGAAGGCTGCGGCGATCGCGGCGGTGTCGTCGGTGCAGCCGTTGCAGACGACGAGGATCTCGAGCTCGCCGGGATGGGCGCCCGTCGTCATGCTCCTCAGGCAGCGTTCGATGACGTTCGCCTCGTTGTGGGCGGGGACGACGATCGAGATCATCGCGGGCTCCCGGGCGCGCCGTCGACGAAGGCGCGGATGCGGGTGAGCAGCCTGTCGTCGGCGCGACTCGAGATGCGCGCCCGGACGTTCGCGCCCTGCTCGAGCTCCCGGAGCTGGAGCGCGAGCTCTTCGGGCGATTGGGCGACGCAGACGAGCCCGTCGGCGGCGAATCGATCGGCCGTCGCGACCTGGTGGTCATTGCGTGTCTCGCCCCGACTCCCGAGCCTCGGCACGACCAGGATCGGCTTGCCGAGTTCGAGAGCGGTCAGGATCGTGCCCATGCCGGCGTGCGAGACGATGACGTCCGCGGCCTCCATCGTGCGTCGGAATTCGGGCGGATCGAGGAAGGGCAGCACGCGCAGGCGCGTCGGGACGAGATCCGTCGGGCCGATCTGGGCCACCACGTCGTCCCGATCGCCGGCCCGGGCCCAATCGTCGACCCAGCCGACGAGGCGATCGAAGGGCATCTGCGCGCCGACGGTGACGAAGATCAAAACACCCGTCCTGCGCATTCGGGCCCGTCGGGTCCGGCGAGATGGGGCCACTGGGTCAGCCAGAGGTCCGCATGGCGGCGCACCATCCGACCCGACATCGAGACCTCCTCGACGTTCGCGATGCTGTCGAGCCAGATCGTCCGCGCGCCCAGCAGCCGGCCGAAGAAGATCGCGAAGAAGCCGGGCGCGGCACCGGTCGAGAGCACGACGTCGGGCCATTCGCGCAGCACGACCCAGAGGATCCGCAGGGCCATCCGCAGCGAGCCGATCCGATCCCAGCGCGTGGCGTCGTTGACGATGTGGACCTTCGCGTCCGGCACGTCGGTCCGATAGGTCGGATGGATGGTCAGATAGACGACCCGATGGCCCTCGAGGGCGGGAATGACGCGCCGCAGCTGGACCCAATGGCCCCCGCCGCTGGCGACCGCGAGCACCTTGCGGACCGGCGTCGGCTTCGATCCGCTCACGCCGCGCTCTCCGGCGCGGGCACGCTCGCCGACCCCGAATGGGCTTCGCCCGCGTAGTGGCTGCCATAGACGATGAACGATTTCGTCAGTCCGGCGAGCTTCTCGCGATAGAGCCGGGCGCCGGGAAAGAGGCCCGTGAACTCGGCCTCGCCGAGCAGCTCGACCGAGCGGGCCGTCGCGATCGCGGCCTCGCGGGTCGGCAGCTTTCCGCCGAACGTCAGATTGAGGTTCATCAGGAGCCAGGCCTTCCAGGCGAGCGGGAGGAACTGGAACCAGGGGAACATGAAATGGGGCTCGATCGGGAAGGTCCGGCTCGGCGTCTGCACGAAGTAGCGCCTTCCGATCCGCTGGATCTCCGAGGCCATCGCGCGCTGGCGGGCGTAGTCCCCGACGTGCTCGATCACCGAGTTGGAGAAGGCGACGTCGAAGGCGGCGTCGGCGAACTCCGGCATCGCACAGGCGTCGCCGGCGAGCGTGCGGACGTTCGGCCTCTGGGGAGCGGGGGGATCGAGGTTCACGATCGTGAGCTCGACCTCCGCCGGGTCGACGAAGCCCATGCGGACCCAGTAATCCTCGGTGCCCCCGACGTCGAGGATCCGGACCGGCCGGGGCAGGGCGGCGAGCCACTCGCGGAAGAAGGCGAATCGGCGGGTCCGCATGCGATGCGCGACCGAGAAGCGGCTGTCCGGATCGCGCAGACTGTGCAGGATTCTCACGTATTCACTCCGCGGCACAGATCGCGCCTCGTCGCGCCGCTCGCACCGCCGCGCACGTTTCCCCGATCGGTGGCGGGATGCGGCGGATTGAGGCCTTCGTCGCCCCGCGCGCCCAGCGAGAGTGCCCGGGGCGGGCCGGCACGGTACCGCCTCGTGGACGCGCTGGGTAAGCTGTGCCGAACTGCGCCCCGTCTCCCACGGAGTTCGGATCGTCGGCGAGTGATCGGCAGCGGGCGTGTGCGCGTGCGGCAATTCGGTGCGGCGCAGGACGCGCGCAGTCTGCCACCTTTATGCCCTCGTCGGCGACTTCTTCGAGGTTGCTCCGGTTCGCGGCCCGCGGAACACCGGGAAACGGATCAAGCGAAGCCGGACGGCGTTCGATGAGCTGCCGAGCGAGGTGTTGCGATTAGGCATCAGTGCTTCGAGTCGCACGGATTGGATCGAGAGCCGGCCGGCCGGAGCATGGGCAGGCGACGCAGGAGCGAGGGGCGCAGGCGATGAACGGGAGCACGAAGACGATGGAGCGATCCGCAGCCCGCTGTGTCCTGATCGGCTCCGAATCCCTGGCCATCCAGTGCGCCGAGATCCTGCTGGAGAAGGGACTCGACCTGCGGGCCGTCGTCTCGGCGGAGCCGCGCATCGCCGGCTGGGCGATCGCCCACGGCATCCCGACCTTCGCCCCCGCAAAGGACCTCGAAGACCGCCTCCGCGCGATCGACCACGACTACTTCCTCAGCATCACGAACCTCACGATGATCGGCGAGGCGATCCTCGCGCTGCCGAAGGTCGCGGCGATCAACTTCCACGACGGCCCGTTGCCGCGTTATGCCGGGATGTACACCCCCGCCTGGGCGCTGCTCGAGGGCGAGACGGATTACGGCATCACGTTCCACGAAATGACCCTCGGCGCCGACGAGGGCGACATCTATGTCCAGCGGCTCTTCGAGATCGCCCCCGACGACACTTCCCTCACGCTGAACACGCGCTGCTACGAGGCCGCGATCGACGCCTTCGGCGAACTCGTCGACCGGATCCGCGAGGGAGGGCTCGAGAAACGACCGCAGGAGCTCGCCCAGCGGACCTATTTCGGCCGTCACGAGCGGCCGCCGATCGCATCGATCCTCGATTGGCGACGACCGGCGGACGCGCTCGCGCGCGCCGTCCGCGCCCTCGATTTCGGCAGCTACGAGAACGCCTTCGCGAGTGCGCGCCTCTGGCATCAGGGGCGGCTGCTGATCGTCCGCAAGGCCGAGGAAGTCGACGCGGATGCCGTGGGCGGATTCGGCGCCGCGTGCGGGCAGGTCCTCGCCCTCGAAGCCGAGGGAATGATCGTCGCTTGCGGCGACGATACGGCGCTTCGGCTCGTCGACCTGAGCTGTCCGAAGGGCATCCCGGTCGCCGCGGCGGACCTCGCCGAGCGGCTCGCGGTCGGTGTCGGTGCGTGTCTCGATCTCGTGGACGACGCCCATGCGGCGCAGATCGAGGCGCTCGGCGCGCAGGCGACCCGGGCCGAGGCGTTCTGGGTCGGACGCCTTTCGAGGCTCGAGGGACCCGAGCTCCCGCTGCGCCGAGCGGAGGTCGCATCCGCTGCAGCGACGACCGCTCCGGGGATCGAGATCCCGGCGCCCGGCGCACTCGTCGGTCGGGTCGATCTCTGGGTCGCGGGATTCGCCGCGTGTCTGGCCCGACTCTGCGGGCGCTCCCGATTCGATCTGTGTTATTCCGAGCCGGCGCTCGAGGAGGCGCTCGGAGATCTCGCCGGACTCTTCGCGAAGCGCGTTCCGCTGACGCTCGATCTCGATCTCGCGGGCAGCGTGGGCGATCTCGCCGACGCCGTCGGCCGGAGTCTCGCGAAGACCCGCGAGCGATTCTCCTTCTTCGAAGACGTCGTGGCCCGTCATCCCCAGCTGTCACGCAATCCGGTGCTGCTGGCCGGAGGGCTCTCGACCGTCGCCGTCGAGATCCGATCCGATCTCGAGCGGGCGCAGCTGCCGGCCGGGGCCGATCTGCTGCTCGCGATCGCTCCGGGTGCCGAGCGGGCCCGCCTCGTCCACGATCCGCGCACGCTCGAGAGCGCGAGCATCGAAACGATCGCGAGCGCGCTCCGGATCTTCCTCGCGGGCTTCAGCGAGCACGGGCGCCGGATCGCGACGATCCCGCTCGTCGCCGAGCCGCAGCGTTCGCGGATGCTCGGCGACTGGAACGATACGGCCGTCGCGGTGCCGCAGGATCGCTGCCTCCACGATCTCTTCGACGAGACGGTCGCCCGGCATCCGGAAGCGATCGCCGTCGTCTTCGAGGGGGCGTCGCTGCGCTATCGCGAGCTCGCCGCGCGGGCCGACGCCCTCGCGCATCGGCTCGTGGCGCGCGGGATCGGTCCCGATCGCCTCGTCGGGATCTATCTCGATCGATCGATCGAGATGGTGGTCGCGGTGCTCGCGGTCTTGAAGGCCGGCGGCGCCTACGTCCCTCTCGATCCGCACTATCCGGCGGATCGCATCGCCTACATGATCGAAGACTCGCAGGCGAGCATCGTGCTCTCGACCCGTGCGCGGCGGGGCGACCTGCCGGAAGGGGGGGCGGAGATCCTGCTAGTCGACGATCCCGGGAGCAGCGGGAGTGCCGGGAGCAGCGCGAGCGGCCCGCCGACCGGGACCGGTGTCGGGCCCGGGAATCTCGCCTACGTCATCTACACCTCGGGCTCGACCGGCAAGCCCAAGGGCGTGATGGTCGAGCATCGCAACGTCGTCAACTTCTTCGTCGGCATGGACGCGCGGATCCCGCACGCGCCGGGCTCGGCCTGGCTCGCGGTGACGAGCCTGTCCTTCGACATCTCGGTGCTCGAGCTGCTCTGGACGCTGACGCGCGGCTTCAAGCTCGTCGTCTATGCGGACACGCAGAAGGCCGAGGCCCGAAAGGGCGCCCGCGCTTACGAAGGGCCCTGGCGTCCGATGGATTTCGGTCTCGCGCTCTGGGGCAGCGACGTCGGGCCCGGCCCGCGCAAATACGAGTTGATGCTCGAGGCGGCGAAGTTCGGGGATCGAAACGGCTTCCGCTCGGTCCATACGCCGGAGCGCCATTTCGGCGCCTTCGGCGGCCCGTTTCCGAATCCCTCCGTCACGAGCGCGGCGATCGCGGCGGTGACGTCGCGGATCGAGATCCGGGCGAGCAGCTGCGTGCTTCCGCTCCACAATCCGATCCGCGTAGCGGAGGAGTGGGCGGTGGTCGACAACCTCTCGGGCGGGCGCGTCGGGATCTCGTTCGCGTCGGGCTGGCAGCCGAACGATTTCGTGATCCGGCCGCACGCCTTCGCGCGCGCGAAGAACGAGATGTTCGAAAACGCGCAGATCGTCAAGAAGCTCTGGCGCGGCGAGGCGGTCGAGTTCCCGAATCCGCACGGGACGATGGTCCCGACGACGACGCTGCCGCGGCCGGTTCAGGCCGAGCTGCCGTCGTGGATGACGACGGCGGGCAACCCCGACACTTTCCGTGCGGCCGGGGCCGGCGGGTTCAACGTCCTGACACATCTGCTCGGGCAGACCCTCGAAGAGCTGGCCGAGAAGGTGAAGGTCTACCGGGAGGCCCGGCGCGAGGCGGGATTCGATCCGGCGACCGGCGTCGTGACCTGCATGCTGCATACGTACGTCGGCGAAGATCTCGAAGAGGTCCGAGAGATCGTTCGGCAGCCGATGAAGGACTATCTCGCCAGCGCGATGGCGCTGGTGGTCGGCTTCGCGTGGTCCTTCCCGGCGTTCAATCGTCCGGGCGGTCCGGACTCGAAGCCGGAGGACGTCGATCTCGCGAGCCTCTCCGAAGACGAGACCGATGCCATCCTCGAGTTCGCTTTCGAACGGTATTTCGAGACGAGCGGACTCTTCGGGACGCCCGAGACCTGTCTCGACATGATCGATCGCTGCAAGGCGGCCGACATCGACGAGATCGCCAGCCTGATCGATTTCGGCGTGCCGATCGAGCAGGTGCTGTCGGCGCTGCCGATGCTCGACGAGGTTCGGAAGGTGGCGAACGAGCGACCGGCGACGCCGTTGGCCGCGGACGTCGCGGCCGCTCCCGCGAGCGTGGACGCCGATCATTCGCTGCCGGCACAGGTCGTCGCGCACGGGATCACGCATCTGCAGTGCACGCCCTCCCACGCACGCATGCTGCTGACGGATCCGGATACGCGTGACGTGCTCTCCCGCATCGACCATTGGATGATCGGCGGCGAAGCGTTCCCGCTCTCCCTGGCCGCAGAGCTCGAGGCGGCGGGCGTGACGAACGTGACCAACATGTACGGCCCGACCGAGACGACGATCTGGTCGACGACCAGCGAGGTCGCGCCGGGAGCGACTTCGATCTCGATCGGAAGGCCGATCGCCAACACGCGCCTCTACATCCTCGGCAACGGCGAGGAGCCGCTCCCGGTCGGCGTGCCCGGAGAGCTGCTGATCGGCGGAGACGGCGTCGTGCGCGGTTATCACGAGCGGCCCGAGCTGACGGCCGAGCGCTTCATTCCCGATCCGTTCCAGCCCGGTGCCCGCCTCTATCGAACGGGCGATCTCGCGCGCTGGCAGCCCGATGGCACGATCGACTTCCTGGGCCGCATGGACCATCAGGTGAAGATCCGCGGCTACCGCATCGAGCTCGGCGAGATCGAGGCACGCCTCGCCGCGATGCCGGGGATCCGCGAAGCGGTCGTGATCGCCCGGGAGGACACGCCCGGGGATCTCCGGCTCGTCGCCTATTTGATCGGGGCGAGCGGTCCGGTCGCCGACGCGACCCTCCGCGGCGAGCTCGGCGAGACGCTCCCGGAGTTCATGGTGCCGTCGGCGTTCGTGTTCCTCGACCACTACCCGCAGACGCCCAATGGCAAGATCGATCGCAAGGCATTGCCCGCGCCGAACGAAGTCCGGGCCGTCGCCTCCGAGGGCTTCACCGCGCCCGAGGGCGAGCTCGAGCAGACGATCGCGGGCGTCTGGCGAGAGGTGCTCTACCTCGAGCAGGTCGGAATCGACGACAACTTCTTCGATCTCGGCGGCCATTCGCTGCTCGTCGTCCAGGCCCATCGCAAATTGCGCGACCGCTGTCCGAAGCCCCTCAGCTTGACCGACCTGTACCGGTTTCCGACGATTCGCGGACTCGCCGGCCATCTGCTTTCCGACGACGATGGCGGCGAGCAGTTCGAGCGGAGCCAGGCCCGGGGCGAGCGACGCCGTGAGGCGATGAATCGCCGGCGACGGGGCCGCGGAAAGTAGCCGGCGCGCGCGGCGGGTCGGGGGCGGACGCGGAGAGCCGGAGAGAGCCCGAATCACGGGCGGGCGTGGCGAGCAGGGGAGAACGCGGATCGATGGCCGAGTCGGATTCGAGGGACAACGACATTGCGATCGTCGGCCTGGCACTGCGGGTGCCGGGCGCGCAGACGCCCGAGGAATACTGGGCGAATCTGCGGGAGGGCCGCGAGTCGATCGAACGCCTCGACGAGCAGTCGCTGCTCGAGGCGGGCGAATCGCCCGAGCTGATCCGCAATCCCGCCTACGTCCCGGCCCACGGTCCGCTCGCGAACCTGAAGATGTTCGACGGCGAGTTCTTCGGCTTCAGCCCGAAGGAGTCGGCCATCCTCGATCCGCAGCATCGCCATTTCACGGAGCTCTGCTGGGAAGCCCTCGAATCCGCGGGCCACGTTCCGGAGAAGTTCGACGGTCAGATCGGCGTGTTCGCCGGCTGCGGGATGGGCAGCTACTTCTATTTCAACGTCTGCTCGAATCGCGAGCTCGTCGAATCGGTCGGGCTCTTCCTGCTCCGGCATACGGGTAACGACAAGGACTTCCTCTCGACGCGGGTCGCGTACGTGCTCGATCTGCGCGGGCCTGCTGTGAACGTCCAGACGGCCTGCTCGACCTCGCTGGTCGCGACCCATCTGGCCTGCCAGAGCCTGCTCTCGGGCGAATGCGACCTCGCCCTGGCCGGCGGCTCGACGATCCTGTTCCCCCCGAATCGCGGTTATCTCTATGCCGAAGGCGAGGTCCTCTCGCCCGACGGGCATTGTCATGCCTTCGATCACCGCGCCCAGGGCACGGTCCTCTCGAGCGGTGCCGGCGTCGTGGCGCTGCGCCGGCTCGAAGATGCGCTCGAAGACGGCGATCCGATCTACGCGGTGATCAAGGGCTCGGCGATCAACAACGATGGCGGACAGAAGGTCGGATATCTGGCGCCGAGCGTGGACGGACAGGCCGCCGCGATGGCGGAGGCCTATTCCGTCGCCGGCGTCGATCCCGCGACGATCGGCTACGTCGAGTGCCATGGCACCGGGACCTACATGGGCGATCCGATCGAGATCTCTGCCCTGACCCAGGCCTTCCGGCGCTCGACCCAGGCGAACGGCTTCTGCCGGATCGGTTCGGTCAAGACCAACATCGGCCATCTGGATACGGCCGCCGGCGTCGCGAGCCTGATCAAGGCGTCGCTCGCGCTGCAGAATCGGCAGATTCCGCCGTCGCTCGGCTTCGAGAAGCCGAATCCGGAGATCGGCTTCGAGCAGACGCCCTTCGTCGTCAACGATCGGCTCCACGACTGGGCGGATGCGCGAGGGCCGCGGCGGGCCGCGGTGAACTCGCTCGGTGTCGGCGGGACGAATGCCCACGTCGTGCTCGAGGAGCCGCCGGCGCGTCCGGCCCCGAAGCCTTCGAAGCGCGCTCATCAGCTGCTCCGGCTGTCGGCTCGGAATGCGAAATCCCTCGACGGCAACGCACGCGCGCTCGCGGCCCATCTTCGCGCACATCCCGAGATCGATCTCGCCGACGTCGCGTACACACTCGAGGTCGGTCGCGCCGAGATGGATCGGCGCCGGGTGCTCGTCGCCCGAACGCCCGACGAAGCCGCGGAGCTGCTCGAGAGCGCGGATCCCCTGCGGATCTTCAGCCACAGCGTCCCGGACGCGAAGCCCTCCGTCGTGTTCATGTTCTCCGGTGCCGCCAGCCACTATCCGGGCATGGCCGTCGAGCTCCATGCGAGCGAGCCCGTCTTCAGGCAGCACATCGATCGCGGCCTCGCGCTGCTCGAGAAGAAGACCGGAGAGTCGTTCCGCAAGATCCTGCTGCCCGAGATCTCGGGGCCCGATGCCGCGAGCGCTCTCGCGGCCGCCGACGAGGCGATGAAGCAGACGAGCGTGCAGCTCCCGATCATCTTCCTCGTCGAGTACGCGCTCGCC
>CAUJGH010000572.1 GCA_963169575.1 Myxococcota bacterium
GAGCACACGAGCGCGCAGTCGCGCCCATTCGTCGGGCTGCGCTCCGAGGAATCCATAGGCTCGCTCGAGCGCGTCGGCGGCTCGCAGGCGAAGGCCGCGGAGCACCGCCGCCTCGTCGGCATCGCCGCTGCGGCTCCCTCCAGTCGTTTCGAGATGGACGATCGCCATGGACCGCAGACAGTAGTCGGAGCCGGCGGGGCGCGCCGCCTGCCGATCGCGGATCGAGGCGGCTAAGCTCGCGCCCGCCATGCGCGAAGCCCCCGACGCAGATCCCGCGGAGATCCGGCCCGACAGCCTGCCCGAAGACCGCGCGGAAGTCCGGACCGAGGTCCCGGCCGAGGGGATCGCGAACGGGGGACCCGGGCGGGCGGCGAATCGCCTCGCCCGCGAATCGAGCGCCTATCTCCGCCAGCACCAGTGGAACCCCGTCGACTGGCAGCCCTGGGGCCGGGAGGCGCTCGAGCGGGCGGTGCGCGAGGACCGGCCCCTCTTCGTCTCGATCGGCTACAGCGCCTGCCATTGGTGTCACGTCATGGAGCGCGAATCCTTCGAGGACGCGGGGATCGCGGCGCGCCTCAACGCGGCGTTCGTCTGCATCAAGGTCGATCGCGAGGAGCGGCCCGACGTCGACCAGATCTACATGGATGCGGCCCTCAAGCTGAACGGCCATGGCGGCTGGCCCCTCAACGCCTTCTGCACGCCCGATGGACGACCGTTCTTCGTCGGCACCTACTTTCCGCCCGAGCGCCGCGGCCCCTCGGCGAGCTTTCCCGAGCTGATCGAGGCGGTGGCCGAAGCCTGGCGCAGCCGGCGCTCCGAGGTCGAGGAGAACGCTGCGCAGATCACCGCCGCGCTCGCGGCGAGGCCCGAGGGCGAGACGGATTTCGTCCCGGGAACCGACACGGTCGTCGCTGCGGCGCGGCTCCTGATGCGCGGCGCCGACCGGGCACACGGCGGATTCGGCTCGGCGCCGAAATTTCCGACCCCGGCGAATCTCGAGCTGCTCGTGGCCGCACTCGACTTCCTGCCGCCCGGCGAGGCGACCGGCGTCGCGCGCTTCCTGACCCTCAGCGCGAACGAGATGTCGCGACGCGGCCTCTTGGATCAGCTCGGCGGCGGGTTCCATCGCTACTGCGTCGACGCGAGCTGGACGATCCCGCATTTCGAGAAGATGCTCTACGACCAGGGGCAGCTCCTCTCGTTCTATGCCGAAATGGCGCGGCGCAGCCATGCGGCGGCCGATTTCGTCTGGCCCATCCAGGAGACGGTGGCCTACCTGCGGCGCGAGATGACCGGCGCCGGCGGCGCCTATCATGCGAGCCAGGACGCCGACAGCGAAGGGGCCGAAGGCCGTCATTTCGTATGGACGCCGGCGCAGATCCAGGCCGTTCTCGGCGACGAGGCGGGCGCTTTCTGCACGACCTACGGCGTTCGGCCCCAGGGCAATTTCGAGGGCGGCACGACGCATCTCGTCGACGAAGCCCGCGCGCCACGCTGCCAGCAGGCCGGCGCGCGCGCCCGGCTGCTCGCGGCCCGCGGCCTCCGGACGCCGCCCGCCACCGACCGCAAGCACGTCGCCGCCTGGAACGGCTACGTCGTCTCCGGCCTCGCGCGGGCCTCGAGCATTCTCGGCGATTCGAGCCTGCGCGACGATGCGGCGCGTGCGGCGGATTTCGTGCTCGGCGAGATGATCGAGGGCGGCCGGCTCTTGCGCGTCCACGACGCGGGCCGCGCACACGTCGAGGGATTCCTCGACGACCATGCGGCCATGCTCGTCGCCTGCCTCGACCTGCAGCGCGCCGGCGCCGGCGATCGTTTTCTCGCCCCCGCTGCCTGGCTCGCCGCGGAGATCCTGAACCGCTTCGCCGATCTCGAAACCGGAGCGCTCCATCTCACGCCCGCGGACGGCGAACACGCCGAGCGACCGCTGATTCATCGCCCGCGCCCCGACCACGATGGTGCGACCCCCGACGCCGCGGGTCTCGCGCTGCTCGGTCTCAGCCGACTGGCGGCTCTTTCCGATTCACGCGAGCTCGATGGATTCGTCGCCCGCTCGCTCGCGGAATCCGCCCTGCTGCTCGAACGCGCGCCCCACGCGTTTCCGACTCTGCTGCGCGCCGTCGCGCTTCGCTGCCGGGGGGTCGCCGTCGCGGTCGTGATCGGCGAACCTGGCAACGCCGACACCGACGCGCTCGCCGAGCGGGCGCGCAGGGTGCTGCGGCCCGAGGATGCGGTGATCGTCGCAGCGCCGGGGGCGGATCCGCCGACGGGTGTCTCGGCGGATTGGCTCGCCGGCCGGGAGGCTCTCGCGGGCCGTGCGACCGCGTATCTCTGCCGCGGAACGATCTGCTCCCTGCCCGTGCAGTCTCCATCGGAGCTGGTGGCCGAGCTGATCCCCGGCGCGTGAAGGCCGGCGCTCGCGGCGGGAAAACCGCGCGAGCGTGTGTGCGTGTGTGCGTGCGAATGAGGATGGACGAGCGATCGAGGAGCGACGCCCGATGACGTCTAAGCGCGACGAAGACAGATACGGGACCGGTTTCGACGACGGCCTCGAGCCGCTCGTGCCCCTCGACCTCGGCCATCTGGATTCGGTGAATGCCCTCGTCGCGGCGATGGCGAACACCGCCTTCGGCGGGCGCCGGCTCGGAGAGGCGGCCGCGGCGCTCGAGGCGATGGTGCGCGACGAGAGCTGTTTTCGCGTCGTCACGATCTCGGGTGCGATGACGATCGCGAAGCAGGGCCTCGTGCTCTGTGAGATGATCGACCGGGGCTGGGTCCAGGCCATCGTGGCGACGGGTGCGCTCATGACCCACGGCGTCGTCGAGGGTGCCGGCATGACGCATTTCAAGCACCGGGCGACGATGAGCGACAAGCAGCTCTTCGAGCGCGGCTACAACCGCATCTACGACACCATCGAGCTCGAGCGCAACCTCGACAGCACCGAGCAGATCCTCGACGCCGTGCTCTCCAAGGTCGAGCCCGGCACGATGCTCTGCAGTCATTCTCTGCTGACCCGCATCGGGCAGATGCTCGACCAGCACGCCACGGGCCGCGCCATCCTGCGCAGCGCCGTGAAGCGGGACGTCCCCGTCTACGTGCCGGCCTTCACGGATTGCGAGCTCGGCCTCGATTTCGCGATCCACAATCGAAGGCTGCGCATGACGGGCCAGACGCCCTTCGGCTTCGATCCCTTCCTCGACCTCGAGGACTTCGCGGCCCGGATCCGCGCCCACGAAACGCTCGGCATCTTCACGATCGGCGGCGGCGTCCCGCGCAACTGGGCGCAGCAGGTGGCACCCTTCCTCGAGATCACGGCCAATCGCCTGGGCACCGGCGAGCCGATCCGCCGCTATCGTTATGCAGTCCGCATCTGTCCGGAGCCCGAGCATTGGGGCGGGCTATCGGGTTGCAGCTACAGCGAAGGCGTCTCCTGGGGCAAGTTCGTGCCCGTGAGCGAGGGAGGCCGCCATGTCGAGGTCCATGCCGACGCGACGATCGCCTGGCCGATCCTCGTACGCGCCGTGATCGAGCGTCTCGAGGCGAGACCCCTGGGAGGCAGACAGCGATGAACCGATCGAATCCGAGCCCGAACGGCGCGCGCGGGCCGTACCGACCGGACGGAACGCCCGTCCGGATCCTGATCGTCGACGACGAGCCGACCTATCGGGAATACCTCGAACGATTTCTCGCCCGGGACGGCCTCGCCGTCCGCACCGCCGAGACCGGAAGCGACGCCATCCGGATCGCCGAGGAGTTCGGGCCGGATCTGCTGCTCGCCGATTGGATGCTCCGCTGCGAAATGCACGGCATCGAGGTCGGCGAGGTGATGCGCGAGCGCTGGCCCGAGCTGCGGATCCTGCTGATGACGGGCTTCCCGACGGCCGATCTCGAGGCCGAGGCAGCACGGGTCGGCATCGACGGCGTGCTCGAGAAGCCCTTCGGCCTCGAGGATCTCGCCGGCGCGATCGCGACCGCGCTCGAGTCGCAGAAGCGCGTTCCGACTTCCGCCTGAAATCCGCCTGAAATCCGCCTGAAATCCGGCTGGAATCAGCAGGACCTCGGCCGGACGCGGACTAGCTCGCGCGCTCGAAGAGCGTCGGATCCGGCGTCTCCGAGAGCACGATCGCCTCGTTGCGGTCGCGCAGGCGATCGAGATCCCAGCTGCTGTGGGCGAGCAGCGCCCAGCGATCGTCGCGATCCCGGACGACCTTGATCCGCTCGGAAAAGCGGAAATCGTCGGGATCGAACCCTGCGAGCGGCCAGCGCGCGATCGTGTAGGGCAGCTTGCCGAGCTTGAGATCGACGCCGTACTCGGATTTCAGCCGGTGCTGCATGACGTCGAACTGCAGCGGCCCCATCGCCCCGAGGATCCAGGCGGCGGACCCGCCCGTCGGCTCTCGGAAGAGCTGGACGACGCCCTCCTGGACGAGCTGCTCGATGCCCTTCTCGAGCGCCTTGCGCTTCTCGACGCCCGCGACTTCGACCCGCATGAAGGCCTCGGGCGCGAAGATCGGGATGCCCGCATAGGCGATTCCCGGCTCGTCGGAGAGCGTGTCGCCGATCCGGAAGAGACCGGGATCGAAGAGCCCGACGTCGAAGCCCGCGAACGCATCTTCGACCTCGGCCCGTTCCTTGCCCAAGAGCAGCGTCGAGTTCGCCAGGCGGATCGTCTTGACGGTCCGGACGTGCAGCTTCGTCCGGCCGCGGACGAATTGGCCCGAGCAGATGCGCAGGAAGGCGACGCGATCGCGGTGATCGGGATCCATGTTCGCCTGGATCTTGAAGACGAAGCCCGAGAACGGGTGCTTCACCGGATCGATCGCGACCCCGGCGCTCTGCCGCGCGGTCGGCCCGGGCGCCATCTCGAGATAGGCGTCGAGGAAGGGCCGCACGCCGAAATTCGTCAGCGCGCTGCCGAAGAACATCGGGGTCTGGTCGCCGCGCGCGACGCGCTCCGGATCGAGCGCCGCGCCCGCGCCTTCGAGCAGCTCGAGCCCGTCCTGCACGTCCTTCGAGAAGGTCCCCATCGCCGCGACGAGGGCCGGATCACCGACTTCGCCGGCGATCGTCTCTTCGTCGACGCGATGCGTGCCGTGCTTGCCGCCCGAAAAGAGGATCAGCCGGCGCCCGAGGCGATCGTAGATGCCACGGAAATCGCTGCCGGCACCGACCGGCCAGTTCATGGGGATCGAGTCCATGCCCAGGACTTCTTCGATCTCCGCCATGATCTCGAAGGGATCCCGGCCGTGGCGGTCCATCTTGTTGACGAAGGTGAAGATCGGGATCCGGCGCAGGCGGCAGACCTCGGCGAGCTTGCGGGTCTGGGCTTCGACGCCGCGGGCCGCGTCGATCAGCATGACGGCGCTGTCGGCGGCCATCAGCGTCCGGTAGGTGTCCTCGCTGAAGTCGCGGTGGCCCGGGGTGTCGAGGATGTTGACCCGATGCCCCCCGAACTCGAAATGGAGCACCGAGCTCGAGACCGAGATCCCGCGCTGCTTCTCGAGCTCGAGCCAGTCGCTGGTCGCGTGCCGCGCCGCCTTCTGGGCACGCACCGCCCCGGCCTCCCGGACGGCACCGCCGTAGAGGAGGAGTTTCTCGGTCAAAGTCGTCTTGCCGGCGTCGGGATGGGAGATGATCGCGAA
>CAUJGH010000573.1 GCA_963169575.1 Myxococcota bacterium
CTGGATCGACGCCTGTACGCGCGCGGGGCTCACCGTCGTCGCCCTCGAGCGGGGTCCCGAGCTCGGTCCTGCCGATTTCGTTCGCCACGACGAATGGACCAATACCCATCGGGGCGTGGGCTTCGCCCCGAAATGGCGCGACACCCTGCGCGAGAGCGAGGATGAGGTCGCGCGCCTCGGACGTTCGTCGATGCTGGCGCAATGCGTCGGCGGCGGGACCGCCCATTGGGGCGCCCAGAGCTGGCGGTTCCGCGAGGACGAATTCCGGATCCTCTCGAACGAAGGTTCGATCGAGGGGGCCAATCTCGCGGATTGGCCGATCGACTATGCGGAGCTCGAGCCCTGGTACGAGCGTGCGGAGCAGCGCCTCGGGCTGGCTGGACGGGCCGGCGCGAACCCCTTCGAGCCGGCCCGCCGGCGCGGCTACCCGAATCCGCCCCATCCGCCGCGCCGTGCGACCCTCGCGCTCGAGCGCGGCGCGAAGGCGCTCGGCCTGCATCCCTTTCCGACGCCGCTGGCGATCAACTCCCGGCCACTGGGCGGACGGGGGACCTGCCTGAACGGCGGCCAGTGCTCGAATTTCGGCTGCCCGACCCAGGCGAAGGCCTCGACCCTCTCGATCCAGATTCCGGCCGCGCGCGCGACCGGGCGCCTCGATCTGCGGACGGAAACCCGGGCGATCGAACTCGTCGTCGGCCGGGCTGGGCGCGTGCGCTCCGTCCGCACGCTCGGCGCGGAGGGGCGCGAGGGCGAGGTCTTCGCGCAGCATTTCGTGCTCGCGGCGGGCACGCTCGCGACGCCGCATCTGCTGCTGCTCTCGCGCTCGGCCCGTTTCCCGAGCGGGCTCGCGAACGGCTCTGGCCTCGTCGGCCGGAACCTGATGTTCCACATCTTCTCCTACGTCGGCTTCGAGCTTCCGGAGCCGTCGATGGGAGCGCTCGGGCCGGCCGGCATGGTCTCGATCGACGACTTCCACGCGAGCGATCCGAAGCGCGGCTTCCGCCGCGGCGGTGTGATCTCGGAGGCGGCGGAGCCGGGACCGCTGTGGGCGGCGTACAAGGCGCCCGACTATCTCGGCCGCAGGACGGGGGTCTGGGGCCGCCCGCTCAAGGACTATCTGAGGCGTTATGCGCGGCTCGGCGCGATGATCTCGATCGGCGAGGATCTCGCGCGCTGGGAGAATCGCGTCGATCTCGATCCCGACCACGTCGACGACGAAGGCCTCCCGCTCCCGCGCATCACCCATCGCTCGCATCCGAACGATCTCGCTCTCGCGGCGGCGCTCGAGCGGTCGATGGCGGAGATCGCCCGGGCGGCGGGTGCAGAGAAGGTCTTCGCCTACGACTTCAAGCAGGCCAAGGGCGGGACGGGGCATCTGCTCGGGACCTGCCGCATGGGCGACGATCCGGAGAAGTCGGTCGTCGATCGCGACGGCCGCGCCCATGAAGTCCCCAACCTCTACGTGCCCGACGGGAGCTGCTTCCCCAGCTCGGGCGGCTACAACCCGACCCTCACGATCTTCGCGAATGCCGAACGCATGGCCGCGGGTTTTCTCGAACGACTCGGGCAGGGAGAAGCCGCATGAACGACGATCGAATTCGCGGGGCGAACGAGCCCGCCAGGGTCGAGACGGATCCGCTCGCCCTCGACGGCGTCTCGCGCCGGGCCTTTCTCGCGGGCAGCGCCGGGCTCTGGATCAGCCTCTCGATCCCGCGTCCGCTCGCCGCCGCCGCCGTCCAGGGCGCGCCGCCCGAGGCGCTCGAGCCCGGCGAGTGGCAGGCCGTCCTGGCCATCACGGCGCGCATCCTCCCGACGGACGATCTGCCCGGAGCCGTCGAGGCCGGCTGTGTCGGCTTCATCGACAAGGCGCTGGCACACGAAGATGCGGCGGCGCTCCCCGCCTACCGCAGCGCGCTGCGCGAGCTCGACCGGGTCTGCCATCGCGCGGAGGGCGACCGCTTCGCCGCGCTCGAGCCGGCGGTGCAGGACCGGATCCTGGCGGCCCTCGAAGAGGGCCGACTCGCGGGCTGGAAGCCGGAGGCTGCGGATCCGGTCGCCTTCTTCGCGACGATCCGGATGCATACGATCCTCGGCTTCGTGCTCGATCCGCGCCACGGCGGAAACCGGGACCATGTCGGCTGGCAGGTCATGGGCTACCCCGGCCCCGTCCACCATCTCGGGGGTGCCCAGCCCGATCAGATGATCGGAAAGACGCCCTTCGTCCCGATCTGGGAACGGCAGGCGAAGGCTGTCGGAGCCCGCGGCGCTACTCCACCCGGCGCTTCACGACCGCCAGCTCATAACGACCCTTCTCACCGATGAAGGCGTTGCCGATCCAGCCGGTCAGGCCCACGACGATCGAGGTCATCAGCGCTGCCCCGAATCCGGAGAGGCGGAATCCGGATAGCAGCCAGGCGACCAGCGCGACCATGCCGGCGTTGATCACGAGCAGGAAGAGGCCGAGCGAGAGAAGCGTGATCGGCAGCGTCAGCAGGAACGCGATCGGGCGTACGACGGCGTTGACGACGCCGAGCCAGAGCGCCGCGAAGACGAAGGTCAGCGGGCCCTCGAAAGAGACCCCGGGCACGAGCCGCGAGGCGAGCCAGAGGCCCAGCGCCGTGATCGCCATCCGGATCAGGAATCCCATCGTTCTTCCTCCTCCTCGTCGGTCGTCGCTCGCCGGGCGGGCGCGCGAGGCTCGCACGCCGTCGTGAGCGGCGGGGAATCGGGAACGTGCGCGCTGCTGCGCCGTTCCGCCAGGTGGCGCCGCCAATCCCCGCTCTCGATGCGCCGCGCCGGATCCAGCGGACGGTTGTAGACGTAGATCCAGGCTCGCACGCCGGCCGGCTCCTGCAGCGCGACGCACTCGCGCAGATAGTCCGATCCGCCCGGGTCGCGCGGATCGTAGCCCTCGAACGCATCGAGCACGGCGAGCGCGCTCGCATCGAGGATCGCGTGGAGCTCCCCGCGCACGCTCGCTGCCGCTTCGGACGTCGGCCGCAGCGCCGGGTAGGGGCCGAGATCGAACAGCGCCCCGGCGACGCGACAGGCTCCGACTCGGCGCAGCTTCGCGCCGACCCCGAGCCGGTCGAGCAGGTCGGTCGCGCGTTCCGGATCCGGCCGCGCTGCGCCGGTCTCGCCTTCCCCCGCCTCGATCGTCTCGGTCGATGCCGGCAGGCCGCGCATCAGCGAGCCATAGACGACGAGCCGGTCGGGCGCCGCGTCGGGCTCGGAGGCCGGTTCGGAGGCCTCGGAGACAGAGGAGGCATAGGCGGAGCCGCGGCGGGGCCGGGCGGCAGCCATGACCTAACGTCCTGCGAGCGCTGCGCGCAGGTTGGTGAGCGCCTCGAAGGGCGTCCCGACGACGCGCGCGTCGATCAACCAATCCGGCACCCCGCCGCCGGGCTCGAGATGCATCGTGAACGTCACGCGGGTCTGGGCCGCCCCGACCGGTTCGAGCAGCCATTCGCCCCGGGCGCGGCGTACCCGAACGCGTCCGGGCTGCTCGGGGAATTCGTCCGGCGCCGCCACGATGCGGATCGAGACGCGGCCGGTCGCGGAATCGATCGACGTCTCGCTGCGGAGGACGTTGTCGCGATCGCTGACCGGCCAGGGCGCATCCAGCACCGAATACTGATAGGCGATCTCGCCGCGGCGAGAGAGCAGTCGGGATTCGCTGGTGTTCGGGAACCAGTCCCTGAAGCGGTCGGCATCGCGGAGCAGCGCGCGGATCGCATCGGGCGGGGCCGCGACCAGGGCGCTTCCTCGGAATTCGCGGATTCCCGAGCCCTCGACCGGTCGCGTGTGGACGACGATGCCGTCCCGCTCGCGCGCGAGATGCCAGGCGAGCTCGCCCGCCTCGCCCGGTCGGGGGGCGAGCCCGGCGTGGGCGGCGAAGAGCAGGGCTGCAATCGCGAGCGATCTGCGGATCCGTTCCATCCTCTCCCGCCCTTCGGCGACTGGCGCCGAAACTCCTGGAATTCGAATCGAGTCTAGCCGCGGCCGCCCGGCTTTCGAGACGGCATGCGAGCGCCTACCGTCCGGCCGCGCGCATCCCTGCGCGCCCCCTTCCAGGATGGCAGCGACATGACGCATTCCGAAGAGAAGCCCCGATTCGAAGAAGGCCCGCGCTCGGGCGCTCGCCTGCGACTCGAGGGGAAGGTCGCGATCGTGACGGGCGCGGCGCGCGGGACCGGTGAGCAGACGGCGCGCCTGTTCGCGGAGGAGGGCGCCCGGGTCGTCGTCGCGGACGTGTTGACGGAGGAGGGAGAGAAGACGGCGGCGGAGATCGGATCGGGCGCGGCGTTCGTGCGCCTCGACGTGACCGACGAGGCGAGCTGGGCGAACGTCGTCGATGAGACGATTCGGCGCTTCGGGCGGCCGACGGTGCTGGTCAACAACGCGGGCC
>CAUJGH010000574.1 GCA_963169575.1 Myxococcota bacterium
GAAGGTGCGCGTCGTCCACGAGCCGGTGAAGACCGGCTGGGTCGGCGGCGAGCTCTATCTCGAGGTCCATCCCGAAAAGGAACGGGCGCTCGCCCTCGACGAGACGGGCAAGCTCGAACGCGAGCCGGCGCCCGATCTTCGCCGGGTCGTCGAGCAGGCCGCGGGCGCCGACATCGCCCGCGTCGACTGGGCGCGCGTCGAGCGCGTCGCGCTCTTCAGCGCCGGGATCCCGGTCCGGATCACGGGTCGCGCCCGCCGCTGAACCCGATCACTCCGCCGCGGCGAGCCGGGCGAATCGCGCCTGTGCCATCCGCAGCTTCGCGATGTAGCGATAGGCCTCGTGGGACCCGCAGCGCAGGCCCGGCGTGAGTCGGAGTCCGCGCCGCGCTTGCGCCCTTCCGGCGCCTGCCCCGCAGAGATGGATCAGGGCCGCCAGATCCTGTTTCTGACGCAGCGTGGCACCGCGCACCGGATGACGGCGCAACGCATCCTCGACGTGCCGGTGGAGATAGGCCGAGGTCAGCTCGATCGAGTGGGACGGGATCGTCCGGAAATAGAGCTCGCTCAGCCAGCAGCTCTGCCAGTCGTACCACGGGCCTTCTGCGACGACGCGATGATCGTGGATGCAGTAGCGGCTCGCTTCGGCGAAGGTGCCGTCGATGATCTGGAACATGCCGACCGCGCTCGAGGCCGGCCGGTAGATGCCGAAGGGGTCGGCGGTCCAGGCGAAGCGCCAGTAGGTCCGGGCCACGGGATTACCGGCGGCCTCGATCTGCGCGAGGCCGGCGAGGAAGTCCGCGGTGATGATCGGCGTCGAATGCCGCTCGAACAGATGGCCGTAGGCGCGCCACGTCTGCTCGTGGGTCTTGTGGAGGGAATCCTCGATCGGGAAATAGAGCTCGGTCGGCTTGTGGAAGACCTGATACGCGAAGTTGATCGCGACCAGCAGGCCCGCGGCGATCGCGATCCCGAGCGGCCACTGCGCCGCATCCGGCAACGATCGCCAGGCGCGCCGCACGCGTTCGCGCGTTCGTCGGCTCGAGAGCCGCCGCCAGAGGGCTCGCGCGCCCGAGCGGCCGCGCGATCGGCTCTTCCCACTCCTTCGACGACCGCGTGCGCGGGTTCGCTTCGCTCTTCGACGCGGCATGGCCGCGCGTCTTCTAGCGCAGGGAGGCGGTCGCCGCCGCCGACTACTCCGCGGATGCGGGCATCGAATGCACTGCCCAGGGCGATGCGTCGACGACCTGCAGGCCCCGGCCGTCGGCCGTGACCAGATGACGTCCCATCGCCGAGACCCGCGTCCGCGCGCCGACGTCCACCGTCTCCTCGACGCCGTCGAGCTTGCGGTTCAAGACCTGCAGCCCGCGCTGACCGACGAGATAGATCCGCCCGTCGATGCGCGTCGCGTCGGAGACCTCGCCGATCTCCCTGGAATAGAGCTTCCCGACGACACGCGGCCGCTCGGCGACGGAAACGTCGATCACGAGCGCACCGCCCGGACCCGTCACGATCGCCGTCCGATCGATCACGCGGACGTGGTTCGGGCCGAAGGTCCGCCCGAGCTTCATCTGCGCGATCACGCGCTCGTCGACGACCAGATCGGGCTTCGAGACGAAGATCGACTCGCCGTCGGCGAACACCAGCGCAGGCCCGGCGGCGTCGATCCCCTGGATCACCCGCCGCATCGCCCGCCGGATCGTCCCCTTCTCGAGGTCGATGATCTGCATGCCCTTGGCACCGACGACCACCAGCTCACCGCCGACGGGTGCGATCCCGAGCACGCGGCCGATCTCGCCGCGAGACCAAGTCCGCTCGCGCGTCGCGCGGCCCTGCTCGAAGCGGACCAGCTCGAGCCCCTCTTCTCCGAAGATCGCGACGCGCTGGCCGACGACCCGCACCCCGCTCCATTTCTTGAAATTCTCGCCCCGGACGTACGCCGCGAGCTTCACCGGCGCGTGCGGATCGGCGAGATCGAAGAGGTCGAAGTCGCCGTTCTCGTACAAGACGACGCTGCGGTCGCCCATCCCCTCGACGTCGACGACGGGCCGGTCGAGCGCGAAGGCCGGGCGGATCGTGCGATCGTTGTTCCAGCGCGCGAAGGGCACGAAGAAGTCCTGCCAATAGCGCGGCGCCGCTGCCGAGAAGAGCACCGAGGTCCCGGGGACGTGAGCCTTGTCCTCGACGCGGATCTCGAATTGGCGCTCGGAGATCGTGCGGCCGCTCCCCCCGTCCTTCAGGGCGAGACGCGTCAGGCCGAGGACGATGGGCTGTGCGAGTCGTCCCGACTCGGGGGGCGAGGCGAGGGCTTCTTCCTGGTGTGCGACCTCGAGCACGAGATCGCTTCCGCCCGCCTGCGGCCCGTCGGGCAGCACCGAGATCTGGATGCCGGCCCGCAGTGCGAGCTCCCGGATCCGGGCCTCAAGCGTCTGCCTTACGCGCCGGGCTTCGGGCGTCGACGGGTCGATGACGAAACGAACGCCGAGTCGATCATGGCCGGTCCTCGCGCGCGCCGCGACGGTCTCGGCGGTTCGCTTCGCCTCGGCCGCGAAATCGCTCTCGGGATGGATGCGCGCGAAGTCCGCCAGCCGGGCGGGATCGCCCAGGAAGGCCCGTGCTTCGAGATAGGTGGCGTTGCCGATCGCCCGGGCAGCGAGCGGCCCGTCCGGGAACTCGCTCAGGAACTCGCGGTAGGCAGAGGCGGTTCCGCGGGTTCGGGCGAGGTCGAAGGCCGGCTGCTCGAGCGCGGGCTTCAGGCTCGCGAGGAGCGCGCTCTGCGGATGTCGTTTGCGGAACGATTCGAAGGCGGCGAGCGAGGGGTTCGCGAGGAGCTTATGGTACTCGAGTCGCTCGCGGGCCTCGGAGGCATGCTTCGATTCGGCGTGGTCGCGCAGGAACCGGTAGTAGGCGGCGGGCGTGTCTTCGTCGACGGCCCGATTCCACGCACCACCGGCGCAGCCCGCGAGTGCCGCACAGGCGATCGCGAAGAATGAATAATGAAGGAAGACCGCTCGCAGACGTCGGCGCACGGATGATTGGACGCAGGTCGACATGGCAGAGCTCTCCCTTTGCGAAGCCGGGCAGGAGCGCCGTCGAACGGGGGCACCGTCGGACAGGACGCGACCGTCGCGGGATCGGCCGGGTCGGAGTTCCACTTGAGGAGGCCCGCGGGGTCAGGCCGGAGTTGCACATCGCTGATACGCTCGATCCGCCGATGCCCCCGAACCCTGCGCTTTTCGAGGAGAATCCTGCATGTCCCGCAACGACGGCCCCGTGATCCTGGAAGCGGCCATCAACGGCATGACGTCGAAGGCGAAGAATCCGAACGCCCCGCGCACGCCCGAGGAGATCACGCGCGAGGCGCTGCGATGCTTCGCCCTCGGCGCGAGCATCGTCCACGCCCACAACAGCGACATCGCCCTCTCCGGCCGAGCCGCAGCGGACGACTATCTCGCCGCCTGGCGTCCGATTCTCGAGCAGCTGCCGGACGCCCTCTGGTATCCGACTTTGACGAGCGGCGCGGGCATGGCGGCCAAGCTCGAACACATCGAGCTGATCGCGCGCACGATCTCCGTTCCCATGTGCGCCTTCGATCCGGGCTCGACCAACATCGGCGCTCGGGGCCGGGACGGACTTCCGGTCGGCGGAGTCTATGCCGTGTCGTACGACGATGTCCGGGTCGCCTTCGCGTTCTGCGAGCGGCTGCGCATGGGTCCCGCCCTCGGCATCTACGAACCGAATGCCCTGCGGACGACCCTCGCCTGGCAGCGCGCGGGCCGCCTGCCGGCGGGCACGATGGTGAAGCTCTACTTCGGCGGCGAATACGGTCTGATGTCGACGGAGCCGGGCGTCAGCTTCGGTTTGATGCCGACCGAAGCGGGCCTGCTCGCCTATCTCGACCTGCTCGAGGGCAGCGGATTGCCCTGGTCGGTCTCGGTCTGG
>CAUJGH010000575.1 GCA_963169575.1 Myxococcota bacterium
TTCGGCATCGCAGGCCGCGCGAAGGCGGGCACGGCGGCGGGCAGCGAAGCCAGTGAGCTCGGCCAGCTGGCGCTGCCGCTCGCGGATCGGGCGCTCGCGCTCGCGCGGCGACTCGGCGCCTGAGCACGAGCGGCGCGCGCCGACCTTCGAGCCGCGATCTCAGCACGCGATCGCAGACCGCATGCGCCCGACCCCACGTCGCCCGCGCGGGGCTCGATCATTTGTCGAGATAGTCCGTCCACTCCGTGATCTTCCCGTTCTTGACGAGGAAGACGCCGACGACGGGGAAGACCTGGTCGGGCTGGCCCTCGGTCTTCATCGTATCGATGCGCTTGTTCATGACGATGGGGCCATGGACCGTCGTCTCGAGGGTCTCGACGGTCAGCGTCACACCGGGGGTCATGAATCCCTTGAACGCCTCGGCGATCGCCGTCTGGCCGACGATCGGCGGCTGGTCCTCGATCATCCGGATGCTCGCGTCCGAAGCGAGATACTCGACGGCCCGATCCGGATCGTCCCAGGCCGCGATGAAGGCATCGACGACGGCGACGTTGGCGGCTTCGGCGGGGCTCGGCGCCGCTGCGGGCGACGGCGGGGCCGAGGAGGCACAGGCCTGGAGCAGCGCCGCGGTGAACAGGAGTGCGGCTGTCGGAAGGAATGCGGCGGAGCGGACGAGTCGTCGGATCGAGCGGGTCGGATTCATGGATGGAGACTCCCTGGCCTCGGGGTCGAGGCGATCGGTATCGCTCGACGCTAGCGCGAGATCAGGAACGCTTCGCCGTCTGCGGGATGGCCCGATTCCGCTCGATGATGCACCGGGAGCCCCCGTCGTCGCTCGATCGACGATCTCGACGCGAATCGGCAGTCCGATTCGGAGCATTTCTTGCCGGAGGGGGGGCGAGGCGATCGGGCGCTTTGAGGATGCAAGGAGCGCCCTTGCCGATTCCGGGGCTCGACCTTCGACGCAGAAATCACGCACGCCATCGACCGCCATGCGGCCGCGCGCAGCGAGATCTCGCGCCGCACGATCCCCTTCGTCACGGGACGGTCGCGCGCGGCGCAGATCGCGGCCGACAGGCACGACCAGGTTCTGCCGGTCGTACCGAGACGCCTATCTGCCAAGGAACGGCCGCATCGAAATCCACGAAATCGTGGTCGACGACGACAACCTCCAGCGCATGACCGAAACGGAGACGGCCACGCAGTGGCCTCGAGTTCGATCGATTCCGACTCGGACCACCGCCGGATCCTCGAACCGCTCCTCCTCGTCATCCAAGAGAGACCAGGCCCGCCTTATTGCAAAAAGTACACACTAACAGCGCTCGAGTGTACTGTGCTAGAAAGTGCCTACCCCCCCACGCACCGTCACGGATTCGCGTAGACACCGTCCGGTGACTCCTGCGCGCATCGCGCTGATCCCGATGAATGACCCCGTAGATTGCTCGGTAGAAACAACGAGAAGGAGAGCCGGGAGATGCTCACCAAGGGACAAGCACGAACCTTCTTCGTCGGAGGCACGCTGTTCTTCTCCGCGATCTTCCTCGCGCTCACCGTCGACACCTTGAGGCAGATGCCCGAGCGCCAGAACTCGGAACTCATGACCGCCTCGGTGGTGCGCGGCAAGATGATCTGGGAGAACGAGAACTGCATGGGATGCCACACGATCCTGGGCGAAGGAGCCTACTACGCACCCGAGCTGACCCGAGCGGTCGATCGGCGCGGCGAGGAGTGGATCCGGATCTTCCTGCGCGATCCACAGGCCATGTATCCGGGGCGGCGAAAGATGGTGCAGTACGACTTCAGCGAGGAGCAGATCACCGACGTGATCGCATTCCTCGGCTGGATCGGGCAGATCGATACCAACGGATTCCCGCCCGAGCCCGACATGGCGCCGGCCGTCGTCGTGGCGTCGGTCCCTGCTGCGTCCACAGGGCCCCGTCCGGCGTATTTCGACACGATCTGCGTCGCGTGTCATTCGGTCGGCGGCAAGGGAGGCCTCGTCGGACCGGCGCTCGACGGCGTGGCGAGTCGGATCGACGCGGAATACCTCGATCGCTGGCTCGCGAACCCACAAGCCGTGAAACCCGGGACCGCGATGCCGAATCTCGGCCTCACAGACGACCAGCGGGCGGAGCTCGTCGCGTGGCTCGTCACCCTCCAGTAGGAGCAACGACATGAAATTCCGATCGCAGCGAGTTTCCTACCTCTTCTTCGCCACGGCGCTCGTGCTCCTGGTGCTCCAGATCTGCTTCGGCTTCATCATGGGATTCGCTCACATGGGATTCGACGTCCTGCACGACGTGATCACGTTCAACGTGGCGAGGAGCTCGCACGTCAATCTGCTCGTGTTCTGGTTGTTGTCGGGCTTCATGGGCGCCGCGTACTACATCGTGCCCGAGGAAGCCGATCGTGAGCTGGTGAGCGAACGGCTGGCCGTCGTCCAGTGGGCGGGACTCGTCGTCGTGGGCGTCGCCGCCATCATCGGCTTCCAGTTCGGCTGGTGGGAGGGGCGGAAGTTCCTCGAGATCCCGCGCCCGCTCGACTATCTCGTCGTCGTCGACATCCTGCTGTTCATCTACGTCGTCGGCCGCACCGCACTGAGCGCCGAACGATTCACCACCACGGGCATCGTCCTGTTGCTCGGGCTCACTTCCGCCGCGCTTCTCTATCTACCCGGCATGATCACATTCGACAGCCAGGTGATCGACTCGTACTTCCGCTGGTGGGTCGTGCACCTGTGGGTCGAGGGGGTGTGGGAGCTGATCATGGGCGGAATGCTCTCGTTCCTCTTGATCAAGCTGACCGGCGTCGATCGAGAGGTGATCGAGAAGTGGCTCTACGTGATCGTCGGCTTCACGTTCTTGTCGGGGATCCTCGGAACTGGGCATCACTACTACTACATCGGTGCGCCGGAGTACTGGCTGCTGGTCGGGGGCCTGTTCGGCGCTCTCGAGCCCCTGGCCTTCCTCGGCATGGCGATGTACGCCGTCTCGATGGTGCGGCGCGGTGGCATGGACCATCCGAACAAGATCGCGCTCTTCTGGACGGTGGGATGCAGCGTGATGGCATTCGTGGGTGCCGGCTTTCTCGGCTTCTCGCACACCCTGCCGCAGGTGAACATCTGGACCCACGGCACCATCATCACGGCGATGCATGGACACATGGCCTTCTGGGGCGCCTACGCGATGATCGTACTCGCGATGATCAGCTACGCGATGCCCAATTTGACCGGACGCAAACGGTACCTCGGTCCGCTGCCCGAGTGGGCGTTCTGGACGTCGAACGTCGGCATGATCGGAATGACCGGCGCGTTTGCGGTGGCGGGGATCGCCCAAGTCTACATGGAGCGACGGATCGGCATGGACTTCCTCGCAGTCCAGGAGGCGGTCGAAGTGCACTTCACCGGGGTGGTCCTGGCCGCCATGCTGCTCAGCTTCGGGATCGGTCTCTTCATCTGGAACTTCGTCCAGTACGGTCTGCCGAGCGACGAGGCCCTCGAGCGGAGGTGACGAACGGATGGGTTCCCTCGATCCCGTGCCGACCGTGGTTCCGTGGTATCGACCCGTGGGAGACGAGTGCGAGCTCTTCGAGCGCGCCTGGTCGCTCAAGACGCCTCTATTGCTGAAGGGTCCGACGGGATGCGGCAAGTCGCGCTTCGTCGAGTCCATGGCGGCGCGGCTCGGTCGCCCCCTGGTCACCGTCGCGTGTCACGACGAGACGTCCGCGGTCGATCTCACCGGGCGGCATCTGCTCGAGGGGGGAGAGACCGTCTGGCAGGATGGGCCGGTGACGTGCGCCGTGCGAGAAGGCGCGATTTTGTACCTCGACGAGTTTGCCGAGGCGCGAAGCGACGTCGTCGTCGTCCTCCATCCCCTCGCCGACCACCGACGCATGCTGTTCGTCGATCGCCACGACGAGACGCTGATCGCCCCCGAC
>CAUJGH010000576.1 GCA_963169575.1 Myxococcota bacterium
GCCGGCCGCATAACCAGCGGCTGCAGACGGACGAGCCGTCGGCTGAGCCCGTAGCGGGCTTCGCCGCCCGCTAGGCCTGCGGCACCAGTGCCTTGGAAGTGGGCGGCTCATGCGGCTTCGCAGCGACCTGTGTACTCTCGCCGAAACTCTCTAGCAACGGCTCGCCGCTGATCCGCGATCCGTTATGCGGCGCGGGCCTTGGACGCGCCATTGCAGGGTCCTGCTACTATGGGCGCCATGTCGACCAAAGACTCTGTGCGTGCCCTTCTGGACCGACTTCCCGACGACTGCAGTCTCGAAGACGTTCTTTACCATCTCTATGTCGTCCAGCAGGTCGAACTTGGGCTTGCCGAGGCGGACGCTGGCAACGTGATTCCCCATGAGCAGGTCGTTCAGGAGCTCGAACGCCGATGGATTCTCGGCGCCGAGTAGTCTGGGCGCGCCCGGCCCTGGACGCGCTCAACGATGCTCTTGCGTATATCGCCGAAGAGTCGCCCCAAGGGGCGGCTTCGGTCGCTCGCGCAGCGCTTGAAAGCGCGGACTCCCTTGCGACGCTCGCTGAACGCGGACGTGTGGTTCCTGAGATTGGACGCCCGACAATCCGCGAAATCTTTGTGTTCCGGTATCGCCTGCTTTATCGCGTCGGCTCCGATCGGGTAACCGTGATCGCGTTTCTTCATGGCGCTCGGGACTTTGAAAGGTGGCGGCGCGAACTCGGAGAGAGATAACCGCGCCGCATAACCAAACGCTGCAGACGGACGAGCCCTTCGCCGAGTCCGTCGCGACCTGCGCTGCCCTAGTTCCTCCGCCCTTCGGGCTCCGGAAAGGCCAGCTCGTGCGGCCTCGCAGCGGTCGCTGTACGATCGCCATACCTCTCTAGCGCGGACTCGCCGCTGAGCGTTGAGCCGTTATGCGGCATGCGAACGATGCTCTGCGCGCACCTGGTTAACGCCGACTCGACCGCTCCTTCATTTGAAGTCGTCCTTGAAGACGATTACTACGATGGATTCGCGGCGGGAGTTGTTCGATGCCGAGGATGTGCCCAGCTCTACCATCTCCGTGCGATCGCCTTGCTCGGTGGCAAGTCTGTTGGCTCTCGGGTCTTCGTGCTTGCCCCGATGCCAAGATCAAGCGACAAGGATTGCGTCAAACTACGAGCCGACGTGCAAGAAATGCTCTCAAGACGTCCAGTCGAGGACTGGAACTCAAGGCCGGACCTCCGGGAGCGAATGCGATCCGTGGGTAGACGCCGTCGCTCCCCAGCTCGAATCATTTGCTGGGATGTCTATGACAATCGCCTCCTGGCCTCTCGCGAAATTCCTGCGGGCAAGAGACTCCCAAGAGAAATCTCAGCAGGAGAAACTGCGGACCTGGTCTGGTTCAAGTATCTCGGCCTTGCCGCGCACGCCGCATAACCAAACGCTGCAGACGGACGAGCCCGTGGCCGTGACCGTAGCGGACTTCGCCGCCCGCTAGGCCTGCGGCCTCTGGGCCTTGGAAGCGGGCGGCTCGTGCCATCGGGCGCCGGCCGTTGTACTCTCGCCGGACCCTTCTAGCACGGACTCGCCGCTGAGCGTTGATCCGTTATGCGGCAGGCTCGATGGCAATGCTGAGTCGACTGGTAGCTTCCGCCGCCTTCGCAGCAATCTGTGGATGTGGAGCCTCAGATGAGGCCCCTCTTGGCTCGCCCGACAACGCTCGCCTCCAGAATCTTCGGTCGGAGTCCAAGTTTGCAGAGTTTTCGCCGACGCTGTATCCCGGTGCTCCAACGGAAGTCGTGCGCGTCCGTTGCGAGCGCGCGCTGAATCGCTACCTCGAGGATCTCCTTGATCTGACCAGCCGCCCATGGTCGAAGCAACTGGTCATGAATCGAACTCGAACCCTCCTTGTGGAATTCCAATCGGAGGATTCTGAGGAGCGAGATCGCCTTCTGGACTACCTTGAGGAGACCCTTGAGGCCGTTGGAATCGAATCGAGCGACGGGCTCCTCAACGAATGGAGATATGGATTCGATCCCTCGTAGCGGAATGGTGTCCCGGGGGCCTGCGCAATCCTGCCGCATAACAAGCGGCTGCAGACGGACGAGCCGTCGGTCGAGCCCGTAGCGGGCTTCGCCGCCCGCTAGGCCTGCGGCCTCAGGGCCTTGGAAGCGGGCGGCTCGTAAGGCTTCGCAGCGATCTGTGTACCCTCGGCGAAACCCTCTAGCAACGGCTCGCCGCTGATCCGCGATCCGTTATGCGGCATCGACCTGCGCTGAGAAGGGGTACCAAGGCAGCTCGATCTCAGGGAGCTCGCTGCGCTCTACCCCTTTGCTCCGTCCGGCTCAGGAGGGCCGATCCAACTCGCCTCTGCGAACGCTTATGAGCGTGGCCGTCGCGGGGACTCGATCCGAAGCGCAGCGACGGAATCGCTTCCCGCCTGGACCGCCAAGGTCCGACGCCTCCGCTTCCCTTCCCAACGCGTCGCCGCGTTCCATGTGAGGGTGTCCGAGGTGCTCGGCCGGCTTCGAATATACGATTCGACGGTCGACGCCGTATAACAAGCGGCTGCAGCGGACGATCCTTGGCTGTACCCGTAGCGGGCTTCGCCGCCCGCTAGGCCTGCGGCACCAGTGCCTTGGAAGCGGGCGGCTCGTGCGGCTTCGCAGCGGACTGCGTACCGTCGCCGAAACTCTTTAGCAACGGCTCGCCGCTGATCCGCGATCCGTTATGCGGCCGTGACGGGTCGTTGAAAGCAGAGGGGTTCGCTTCTCGGCGCGTGCGCCTGGAGTTGCCGAGTGAATCGCGGGTACCCGTCTCTCAGTTTCGCCGGCAGACCGGCCTTCGGCCGGCAGCCTGCCTGAGGCATCTGGCGCCGACCGATCGCGTCCTCGGCGGTCTCGGAGGCGATCGAGCAATGCCGGCAAAGACGGTCCGCCCGAGCGGAGGAGTTCGAGCTGAGGCCTGAGCCGAGCTCCAACGCCTCAGAGCCGTCCGCTCGATTCAGCAGGACCCCCGCGGCCGGCCCGCGAGCGGAAATCGATCAAGGGATTGCGCCTGGAACGAGAGGCTGGGGTTGGGTGCAAATTGCCGGCCGCATAACCAGCGGCTGCAGACGGACGAGCCGTCGGCTGAGCCCGTAGCGGGCTTCGCCGCCCGCTAGGCCTGCGGCACCAGTGCCTTGGAAGCGGGCGGCTCGTGCGGCTTCGCAGCAATCTGTGTACCTTCGGCGAGACTCTTTAGCAACGGCTCGCCGCTGATCCGCGATCCGTTATGCGGCCGTGACAGGGCGTTCCAAAGAGAGTGGGTTCGCGTCTCGGCCCGTGCGCCTGGAGTCGATGAGCAGAACGCGGGTACCCGTCTCAACCTTTCGCTGGCAGACCGGCCTTCGGCCGGCAGCCTGCCCGAGATATCTGGCGCCGACCGAATGTGCTCTCGGCCGACTCGGAGGCGATCGAGCAAGGCCGGCAAAGGCGGGCCGCCCGAGCGGAGGAGTTCGAACCTGGGCTCGAGTCGAGCTCCAACGCCTCAGAGCCCTCCGCTCGACTCGGCAACGCCGCCGCGGGCGGCCCTCGAACGGTAAACGATCAAACTGGTTTGCCGAGAACGAGAGGCTGGGGTTGGGTGCAAATTGCCGGCCGCATAACCAGCGGCTGCAGTCGGACGAGCCGACGGTCGAGCCCGTAGCGGGCTACGCCGCCCGCTAGGCCTGCGGCACCAGTGCCTTGGAAGCGGGCGGCTCGTGCGGCTTCGCAGCGAACTGTGTAACTTCGCCGGAACTCTTTAGCAACGGCTCGCCGCTGATCCGCGATCCGTTGTACGGCCCGCAGACCTCCGCGTGTTAATCGAACGGAAAGCGTCACGCCGCTGGCTCCGCGTCTCGAGCGAGCGTCGTAGGCGACGATGCAAACTAGGCGGCCCAATCTCGCTGGGTCTCGATCGATCGCCCAGGCCGGCCTTGCTGCATCGGCAGGCGATTTCAGCTTCGAGTGTCTCGCTGGCCGATGAGGCGGCTCTTTCTCCGGCCACTACCAGGGCGAGCACGCGAAGAGCTGCGGCTGGTCTCGTGTCTCAGAGGCTGGATTCTCCGAGAATCTGAGATGGCCCGAGCGCCTTGCTTCTCCGCGTCTGCGCGGCCGTGCCGCTGCGGGCCGTACAACAAGCCGCTGCAGTCGGACGATTCCTCGGCCTCGGCCGTTCCGGCCTCCGCCGCCCAGGGCGTTGTGCGGCCTGCGGCCGCCGAGGCGTGGGCGGCTCGTGCCGCCCGGCGCCAGCGTGTGTACATTCGCCGAAACCTTCTAGCCTCGGATCGCCGCAGATCGGCGATCCGTTATGCGGCATGAACCATGAGCTTCGCACGAGCGCTTGTCGCGCTGCTTCTCCTCCTGCTCGGTTGCTCGACCTCGCAAGGCCCTGAGACAACTTGGTATAGAAACGGCCAACCCGCAGCGGACACCAGCTGGAGCCGAAGTGACCCGCCGTTCGGCGCAGTACTTATGGTGATTGATTCAGCGTCCGCTCCTGATCTATACGACCGCTGGGAGAACGTTCCAGGCGGTGTGCCAGTCAAGAGGATTGAGTCGGCTCCTGTTGGGACCCGCATAGAGACGATCATCATCTTCGTGCATTGTGAGCCCGATCCTTCGGGAAACTGCCTTGTCGAGGGGAGGGGGTCTGTCAGAACTTCGAACGGACGCGTGCTGGTAGCTGACGCCCAAATGATCCTTTCTGCCAAGCCCGCTCCTATTGGGAACTCGCTCGGAATCTCCGAATCCGGGCTCGGCCTGGAGGTTGCCGCAGGCGAAGATGCCTACGAGTTCCAGATCGAAGTGCTCGATCGGATCGGTGGCCGGTCGGTTTCGCTTTCTCAGACGATCGAGGTTCTCGAATAGCTTCACGCCGCATAACCAGCGGCTGCAGACGGACGAGCCTTTGACGTACCCGTAGCGGGCTTCGCCGCCCGCTAGGCCTGCGGCCTCTGGGCCTTGGAAGCGGGCGGCTCGTGCGGCTTCGCAGCGAACTATGTACCCTCGCCGAACCTCTTTAGCAACGGCTCGCCGCTGATCCGCGATCCGTTATGCGGCATGCCTCATGCGCTTCTGGCTTTTCGCGGTCTGGCTCATCGCATTACCGCACGCAGTAGAAGCTCAAGCTTCTCCTGACGCAGTCCTCTGTGATCAGGCCTCTCCCGACAACCGAGACTGTCTCTCGGATCGTCGCTGGAATTCTCGAGGGCGCTTTACGGAGCGATGGATTGTCTACGAGCCTGACCTTCAAGCGGGGCCGGCAAGAGAGATTGTAGATGCGGGGTGCGGTGGGCCGATAGTTGAGGCATCGCGGGATTTCTTCTTTTTGGGTTCCGCATCCCTGGAAATTTGCGAGCTCAGCTTTCCAGTGGGTTACTCCGCCCTGATTCAACTTGAATCGCGTCGCCGCCTGTCCAGCGATTTGGCTTCCAAGCTTCTCCGTGGATTCCGCGCGGAGATATCGCGCTACCCCATGCTCGGGGTGCTCATCCTGCGCTACGAGGGAAATTCCCGAGAAGATCCGGAGCCGGATCGATGTTGGACGAACAATGGAGAATATGAGCAAGACTGGGTCGTGGAATGTCGGCCCGAGTAGGGCATGCCGCATAACCAGCAGCTGAACCTGACGAATCCGAGGCTGTGACCGTCTCGGGCTCCGCCGCCCTCGATCCTCCGCGCTTCGCGCTCCGGAAAGGGCGGCTCGTGCGGCCTCGCAGCGATCGCTGTACTCTCGCCGGACCCTTCTAGCGCGGACTCGCCGCTGAGCGTAGATCCGTTATGCGGCAGCCTCGCGTTCTGGTGCTCAATGCGACGAATCAAGCCGACCCGGCGCCCGGCCTTACGGACAATCCCCCAGCTAGTTTTTGGCGGGTTCCTCTTATGCGTCGTGACCGCAAGCTACTTTGGAGTGCTCGGGGAGCGGCTGCGGGTACTTTACTTGGTGATTCCTGGCGCGATCGCGATTCTTGAGATCCTTCGCGTAGTGAGTCGCAATCGATCAGGCCGTCCGAAGCGCGGATTCGAGCTGAAAGTCGAGAAAGATCATCTCTCTCAATTCGACGAAGATCGCCTCATCTGCGAAATCGATCTTCTCCGCCCCTATGAGTACAAGATCCTAGATCGTTACGATCTGAAAGATTCGCTCTTCGCGCTCTACCAAGACTCCATTGAGATGACTTTCTACATCTCAGATCCCGGCGGGCTTAAGGTGGTGCGTGAAGTTCTGCAGATTGAATGGCCGCCCCGCGATCGGCACGTTAGCCGAAGTTTCCCCCCGGCCGCCGCATAACCAGCGGCTGCAGACGGACGAGCCTTGGACGTGCCCGTAGCGGGCTTCGCCGCCCGCTAGGCCTGCGGCCTTTGGGCCTTGGAAGCGGGCGGCTCGTGCGGAATCGCAGCGATCTGTGTACCTTCGCCGAAACTCTCTAGCAACGGCTCGCCGCTGATCCGCGAGCCGTTATGCGGCCCGAAGTGACTGCGTACTCAATTCCGGCAGTCCTGATCGCCATTTCGATTCTCCTTGCGGGAATCGCGTGGACTATTCCCGCGTATTCCGATCCGGAATGGGATAAGGAGTTTCTCAGCGTTGATGTCTCCGTAGAGAACACTCGGGATCCTTCAAAGCGCTGGTACTCCGCGAAAGCTGCAGCTCAAACGCCGAGAAACGACCTAGTCGACCTTTCGATTGGGATTCTCGGGCTGGCCATTTCAACCGCGACCCTGTTTCAGTTGAAGAGTGTCAATGTGGTGAGCGACCTTTGGAGTCTCTCTACCCCAGGCAGTCGACGGAATTTCCTCGTTGCCGCGACCCTTGCGTGGTGCTCATTTGTGCCAGCTCAGTGGGTTGCCCTGTCATTCGAGGTATCCCGCGGCGATTTCCCATGGTGGGCGGATTCAATCGCGATTCCCGGGTATCAGATCCTCATAGCTGTGGTTGTCGGGCTGCCGATCGTCCTTGCCGGCGTTCAGCTGGCACTTTGGCGCTCCGAGCTGCCCAGAAGCCTATGGTCCCGTCCGATCGTTGGCAGGCCTCTTCCCATTTCCCTAGGGCTCTGTGTGCTCTCCAGCGTGTTTCTGTTCTTGCTTGTAGGGACCGTTCGAGGAGATCCATTCTCCGTTCCGTCCATCTTTGCGATGACCTATCTGCTTTTGAGTGGTCGAGCCACCTGCCTTGCCAACGGGCCGCATAACAACCGAATGCAGACGGACGAGCCTTGGCCGAGCCCGTAGCGGGCTTCGCCGCCCGCTAGGCCTGCGGCCTCTGGGCCTTGGAAGCGGGCGGCTCGTGCGGCATCGCATCAGACTGTGTACCTTCGCCAAAACTCTTCAGCAACGGCTCGCCGCTGATCCGCGATCCGTTATGCGGCTGGGCGCAGATAATGCGCTTTCAGGTAAACGACTCGATCGAACGGGTTCGTGATCGAATCGAAGTGACCATATTTAACACGCCCTCCGCTCCCGGCGCTTCGAGGTTTGCGCTCGAAGCCCCACGCATCTTCGGATCTCGGCAGGGCCTTGGGTACGAGGTGCGAACAGTCTGTGCCCCGACTACCTCGATCTACTCCTCCGCCGTGATATCGCTTTCGCCGATCGATGCCGGAGTATTGGTGTCGGTACGCTTCAGCGATGGAGCCTGGTACTCCGCCCCTCGCGCGATCCTCCTCCCAATCGCCGCTGCTGGTGCCGCATATCCAGCGGAATGGCCATGGCGAGAAGTTGGCCTCGCGGCAGCATTCGGCCTCCTCTGGGTCGGAGCGCTTCCGTTATTGCTCGTCTCGCTTCGCGATCGGAGGAGGATACGCGAAACCCTCTATGCCTTGTTCCCCGAGGCCGTTCCTGCCGCATAACCAGCAGCTGAACCTGACGAATCCGAGGCGGTGACCGTCTCGGGCTCCGCCGCCCTCGATCCTCCGCGCTACGCGCTCCGGAAAGGGCAGCTTGTGCGGCCTCGCAGCGGTCGCTGTACGCTCGCCAGACCTCTCTAGCGCGGACTCGCCGCTGAGCGTTGATCCGTTATGCGGCGACGGCTGCGATCGAGCTCCGACATGGATCTAGCGGAGATCATCCTTCGGGTACGCGAGCATTACCTCGCGCGTTATCGCCAGAGCATTGCGGCGTATCGGGTGCGTTTCCAACCAGGCGGTCCCGAGGTTCTGGTTGAAGTTGATCGTCCCTTTCCTGCGCCCTATCGATTCTACAGGTTTGACCTTGCAAGCGGCGCGGTCGATCCACCCAATTGGACTGAAGTCAATCCAGACTCTCATCTAGAGTTTTCGGTGTTTCATCTCGACCATGGCGGCATCGATTTGGTCATCAATCCGATTGTTTGGAACGGCGTTCAGTTTCGAGTCGAGCCTCCAATCAGGGATGACAAATCTCTTCAAGAATGGGCCTTGCGTTGGATCGACGTCGAGGAACGCGCTGAGTCGGACGAAGACGGCCTCGGCGCCTACATCCATTCCATTACTCCTCCGACGAGTGATTCCGTCTCAACTGAGATCTCAATCGACTTCGGATCGTCCCCCCTCGAATGCTTCTATGAATTGCTTGAGATCCTACGTATTGCCGGCGCAGAACGAGTAGAGATTCATTCGAGGACCGTTCTTGGTGACGCGGTCGCCGCATAACAAGCAAATAAGCCCGACGAATCCGAGGCTTTGACCGTCTCGGGCTCCGCCGCCCTCGATCCTCCGCGCTTCGCGCTCCGGAAAGGGGCGACTCGTGCGGCTTCGCAGCGAGCGCTGTACTCTCGGCAGACCTCTTTAGCGCGGCTCGCAGGTTATCTGCGATCCGTTATGCGGCGTGGGCCATGCAGTTCCTACCCCTACTCGGCTTGCCGCTCAAATCCGAGACGTTGATCGACCTCTTCGAGCTCTGGGATCTTGAAGTTGTCTATTCCTACGATCGCCTTTATGAGAACCAGCCGGACCAGTATGATGCATGTTGGTCAGAGGGAGGTGCCTCGTTTGTCTTCGATGAGAGTCAGATCCTCAAGACGATCTTTCTCTTTGTCCAAGGCGATGATGATCATTCTCCTTGCGACCTATCCGACTCCGATATCCCGAGGTTTGACAGGATAGATCAGGCGACCTCCTTCGGACGGCAGAGCGGCGCTCAGGTCTCGCGCGGTCAAGTCGACATTCTCGGGAAGCTTCGCGACTGGGTGCGACTCGATTGGCCCAACCATTCAGTCCATTTCCAGTATCAGCAAGATCAATTGACCGTAGTGACGGTCTTGCGTCGCGAGTCGCGGGTCTAACGTGAGCTCGGGGACGCGGATCGCACGCCGCATAACCAGCAGCTGAACCTGACGAATCCGAGGCCGTGACCGTCTCGGGCTCCGCCGCCCTCGATCCTCCGCGCTTCGAGCTCCGGAAAGGGCGGCTCGTGCGGTCTCGCAGCGAGGGCTGTACTCTCGCCAGACCTCTTCAGAGCGGCCTCGCAGGTTATCCGCGATCCGTTGTGCGGCAGGAGTCGGCGCAGTGCTGGTGAAGCGTTTGATGCTCTCAATAGCCCTGCTGATACTGGCGTCTCCTGTGTCGGCCGACCACTGGGAGCTTCCAGACACGTTCAGTGTCCCATCGCCAAATGGAATGTGGCGCGCGCGAATTCATCCACGCGACGATAACAGAACGCGGCCTATCGCCAGTCTCTACGCGGTCAGACGTTTTCTACCGGACCGAAGAGCGTGGACGCATGAACTACCCAACTTCATCGCACCGGCCGGGGCAATTGTTTCCAATTCTGGGAAGTACGTGGCGACTTTCGATGACTGGCACGAAGTGGGGGGCGCGCGGGCCGTGGTCATTCTCGGGCAAGGCGGCGAGCTTGTCGCGCAGCTGTCCCTCCAAGATCTTGCGACTCCCGACGAGATCTCTCAGATGTTCTGGTCGATGAGCGGATGCTGGTGGATTGGCAACGCGCGCTTCTTAGAGGACGATGAGTATTTGGAGCTCAATCTGCAGGCCCCAGACCCGCAATCATCGGACCTTGAACTGCGGTTCATTTTGGTCAAACGCGTCCTCATTCGACTCAACGACGGGAAGATCATCGAATCAAGGCCTGACGCATAACCAACGAATGAACCTGACGAGCCCACTGCCGAGGCCGTAGCTAGCGTCGCCGCCCTCATCGGCCTTCGGCCGAAGGGCGGATAGTTCGGCCTCGCAGCCTCGGTGTAGTCTCGTCAAGCCTCTTCAGCGCGCACTCGCAGCTTATCTGCGATCCGTTAAGCGGAGAAAGGCGGAGCATCATGACTAGGTCGCAGGATATCGACTTGGGTGTGATTGCGGTGGCAGCCTTCGGAATCTGGTTCTTCGTTCCGTTCCTGGGCTAGGCCGTTGTCTATTTGACTGAATTCTGGAGGTTTGTCTCGGGAGAGATTCCAACCGCCTATCTGCTGCCGACCGCTGTTTACGGCTTCGCCGGGACTTTCTTGCTGATCTTTCGAATACGAATCTCGAAGGCGCTCTTCGGAATAGTTCCCTCAAACCCGCAGGATGTGGGATCGATCAACTCCGGATCGCACGAGTTCCTCGTGTCCCTTATGGGACTCTGGTTCGTCGCTTCGGGTGTCGTCGACGCCGTGGGAACCGAGCAGAAATCGCTGCTTTCCCCGGCTTTCGACTTTGGCGAGAAGCTTTACGAGGTCGGTAAGCCTCGATCGCTCGTTTCAGCTGAGGCGTGGGCGGCCCGCGCTCCATACGTTGCAAAATTGGCGATCGGCATTGCCCTCTTTGTGTCAGCGGGACGGCTGAGCGACTTATGGATTCGGGCCCGTCGCGTCGGGCATTCGAAATAGATCGCTGACCGGTCGGGGACATGGTCAACAGAAATCCGGGGACATGGTTTACACCCCGTCTTGGTCGGTGATCCGCCGCAGCCCTGCAGCCCCCTCGTAGCGCGATCGAGTATCAGGACGAGCGCTCGAGCGCAGCTTCCGAGTCCATCGAATACGAGACCCATCTTCTTCCTCGTCCGATCGGCGCCCCCGGAGCATCGCCGAGTCGATCGGACGACTCGATGAACCGATCGCATCTCGAGACCTGATCGATCGACGGGCCGGAGAGATTCCGGGGGAAGGCAATGATGTCTCCCGTCCTCGTCCGTCCACTCGACTCGAGCGTTCCAGGCGGCAGGAGTCCGGCACACCTCGTTCCGCTTCCGGACGCGGGTCTCCTTGATGAGCTCCCCGATGTCCGCATGACCGTTCGTGGGGCCCTGTGTTCGTCGATCGATCCTCATGCGCGGGGTGCGCGTCGTGGGACCCGACGTCCTCCGAGACGAACATCGGCAGAGAGCGAAGGTCCATCGACAGGGGCGACGAATGCGCTCCTGGTCGCGTCCGGTTCGAGTACGCAGTGGTCCACGTTGGCACGGACCGCAGCGCTGTCCGAACGCTGCGCCGCGGGCCTGGTGCTGGGGTGCGGGCAGTCTGGGCCGTTGGCGGCGGCTCTGGAAGCAGTCGAGTATCGTGCTGAAGACCGCATCCCGAGGCGAGCTGCTGGGCCCGAGATGGCTCGTTTCGACCGCTGGAACGATCGCCCATGCGAGCGCGACCGCAATCGCAGCGGCGCGCTTCCAACGCGCTCATGCCCGGAATTTCGACAACCCGTCAGAGGAGCTCTCGATGTCCGAATCCCGCAAGGCCCTCCATGAGCTGATCGATCTGCTGCGCGAGGTCGATCAGCGCTACCTCGGTCCCGAATGGAACCTGAACACGGATGCCGACGTCGCGGAGGGAACCCGCGCCGTGATGCACATGTTGCAGGGGGGACTGGTCAGTCATTTCGAGGACGACCCGGACCATCCGACTTTTCGCAAGATCGTCTCGCCGACGCGCAAGTTCACCGGCGACAATCCCGACGCGATCTATTTCGAAGCGCCCGTTCGCCACGGTCTCGTCTACCGGATTCGCGGAAAGATGGCCGGCGCCGTCTATGTCTCGATCACGGTCGAGACTGGGGCTCGCGATGGCACCCTCGGCGAAGGCACGAACGGGGTCATCAACGACACGATGTTCGATGTCGCGCAGGACGGGTCGTTCGAGATCCTGCTCGGCGGGCCGGCGCAGCCGAAGAACTGGCTCGCGCTCCCCGAGAATGCGAATCGGATCACGACGCGGCATTACTTCGAAGAGGAAGAGACCGCGGCTGCGGACGATCTGCGGTCGGTACCGCTCTCGATCGAGGTGATCGGAGGCGATCAGAAGGCAGTCGAGACACCGAACGATGCGTCGGTCGCGGCCGGCATCCGAAGGGTGGCGGGCTTCGTTCGCGCCAGAACGCTCGGCATGCCTCCGATGGCGAACCGTGAGCAGCCCGCCTTCGTATCGAGGGTTCCGAACGTCTTCCCGAAGCCCGTCAAGCCGGGCTCGATGGGGCTCGCCGCGTTCGACGCGGCCTATTCGATGGCTCCCTATGTCATCGGGCCGGATCAGGCGCTGGTCATCACCGCTCGTTGGCCGGCCTGCCGGAGCGGCTACGTCTGCCTCTGGACGCGTCATCAAATGACCTATGACTATGTCAATCGCCAGGTCGGACTCAACCGCAAGCAGACGACGGCCGAGCCGGACGGATCCCTTCGGATCGTGATCGCCCATCGCGATCCTGGCGTTCCGAACTGGCTCGACAGCGAAGGGCGCCCCTTCGGCATCGTCTTCTGGCGTTTCTTCCTTCCGGAGGGAGAGATCGAGACGCCCGAGGCGACGGTCGTTCCGTTCGATTCGATCGCGCGCCGATGATCGACCGCGCGTTCGCGATGGATTTCGCGCGGGATTGGATCGCGGCATGGAACAGCCACGACCTCGAGCGGATCCTCGCTCACTACCGGGACGATTTCGTGATGTCGTCGCCCCGGATCGCGCTTCTCGCAGGCGAGCCGTCGGGCGTGCTCTCCGGCAAGTCGGCGATCGGCGCCTACTGGAAAAAGGCACTGGCCGCGACGCCGGAGCTGCGATTCGAGCTCATCGAGACGTTCGTGGGGGCGGACTGCGTCGTGCTTCAATATCTCGGCGCGCGCGGGCCAGCGGCGGAAGCTTTCTTCTTCGACGAAGAGCGGCGGGTCGCTCGCGCGGCGGCGAGCTACGCCTGATCCCGGCTCGCCGGGCGGCGTCGGATCGTCCCGCGCCAACGGCTCGCGCAAGCAGCAGACGCGAACGGCTCACGCGAGCGGGGCGGACGAGACGCGCGGACGAAGCGCGCAAGAGAACCGGGAAGAGAGGCGGAGAGGTCGGATCATGACGAGCGCGGCGCCGGAGGCGTCGGAGACGACGGACCTCGACGCGATTCGGCGAGCAGTCGGATGGGTCGCGGTGCTCAACCTCGGGTACTTCTTCGTCGAAATCACCGTCGCGAAGGGGATCGACTCCGTTTCGCTCTTCGCGGATTCGATCGATTTCCTCGAGGATGCGACGATCAACGGCTTGATCCTGGTGGCGCTCGGCTGGACGGCCGCGCGCCGTTCGCTCGTCGGGATGGTCCTTTCCGGTGTTCTGCTCGCGCCGGGCGTGGCGACGCTCTGGACCGCCTGGGGAAAGCTGGCGGAACCGGTCGCACCGCATCCCGTCGCGCTCGGGATCGCGGGGGTCGGCGCGCTCGCGGTGAACCTCTTCTGCGCGCTCCATCTCGCTCGGTTTCGCGCAGGGGGGGGCAGCCTGATGCGGGCAGCCTTCCTCTCGGCGCGCAACGATGCGCTCGCCAATGTCGGGATCATCGCGGCGGGCTTTCTGACCGCGGTCACCGGATCGATCTGGCCCGATCTCGCCGTCGGCCTCGCGATCTTCACGATGAATCTCGACGCCGCGTTCGAGGTTCATCGGGCGGCTCGCTCGGAACGCGATCTGGCGGGATCGCGCCCCGAGCGTCAGCATCGAGCCTGATCGCGCTGCCTCCGCCGGGCGGCCTGACAAGGAGAAATCATGAGCGGTTCGCTCGACCCGAAGAAGCGGCTCTCGCTCGAGGAGATGTCCGACCGATTCCTGATCCAGGATCTGATCATCGACGAGGCCGCCGCCATCGACGAGCGGGACTGGGATCGCTGGGAGGCGACCTACGTCCCGGATGCAGCGATCGATTGGTCCGGAAACGGGGGGGCGAAAGGCGATCCGAAGGCGATTCGGGAATGGGCTTCGGCCGTGCTCTCGGAGGCGAACTTTCCCTATCCGCAGTACCAGCACTACTGCACCAACTTCCGCATCCGGATCGACGGCGACCGCGCGACGTCGCGGCATCTGCAGATCATCCCGATCTCGGTTCCGTCGCCGGAGGGCGGTCGCCAGATCGCCTTCTCGGGGATCTGGTTCGAGGACGAGCTCGCGCGCACCGCAGAGGGCTGGCGGATCGCCGCGCGCCGCGAATTCCGCGCCTGGCAACACAACTTTCCCGCGGCCTTCGCGGTCCCGGAGCCCTGAAGCGAACGGTCATCGCGGCGGAAAGCGCGGCCGGGGAGTCTCGTGGCGTATCTCATCGTTCCGCTCGCGGCCTTCGCCGCCTCGCTCCTGACGCTCTTCTCGGGCTTCGGGCTCGGGACGCTTCTCATGCCGGTCGTCGCGCTCTTCTTCCCGGTCGAGCTCGCGATCGCTTCGACGGCCGTCGTCCACCTCGCGAACAACGTCTTCAAGGCGGTCCTGCTCGGTCGTCATGCGAGCGGAGAGGTGTTCCTTCGCTTCGGTCTTCCGGCCGTCGTCGCGGCGTTCGTCGGAGCGCTCGTGCTCGGCCGATTGGCGGGTGCGGTGCCGCTCCTCGAATACGAACTCCTCGGGCGGATCCACGCGGTCACCGCCGTCGGGCTCGTCACCGGCCTGCTCGTCCTCTTCTTCGTCTTCATCGAGTCGTCGGCGCGGCTCGCGCGCACGGCATTCGACCCGAAATGGCTCCCGCTCGGCGGCCTCGTCAGCGGGTTCTTCGGTGGTCTCTCCGGACATCAAGGCGCCTTTCGGAGCCTCTTCCTGCTGAAGGCCGGGCTCGACAAACAAGCCTTCGTCGCGACGGGCATCGTCATCGCGATCGCGATCGATCTCGCGCGCACGGGCATCTATGGCCTGCGATTCATCGACGCGGCGCAATCCTTCGATTGGCCGCTCGTCGGGACCGCGACGCTCGCGGCATTCCTCGGCGCCTATCTCGGCGCACGTCTGCTCGAAAAGGTCACCCTCGCTGCGGTGCGCACGATCGTGACGGTGCTGCTCGTCGCGATCGGCATCGGCCTCGCGACGGGGCTGGTGTAGCCCTTGCGATCAGCGGGCTTCGTAGGTTCGCAGTGCCGCTGCGAGGGAGAGCGGCGCGACGCGGGGTGCGGGATCGTAGGTCGGCAGCAGGATGCGTGCGAGCCGCGGCAGCATGAAGCGATTCCGGACTCGATCGAAAGCCCGGTTCTTCTCGTCGGCGGCGACGGGCGCCGTCCCGCGCTCGCGGTCGACGGCGGCGAGATGGGCGGCGACGCGATCGGCATAACGCTGGAGATGGATCAGGAAGTCGAAATAGCCGCGCAGCCGCCGCAGCAGGCCGGGATGGAGGGCGCGGAGGACGTCGTGGCAGACGCTTCGGTGTTCGAATTCCTCTGCGAGATGCCAGGCCCAGAGATCCCGGGCGGACGGGTCGGCGGTTCGCAGGAAGGGCTCGGCCGGGCCGAAGAAGAACTCGGCCGAGACGAGGCCCGTACACTCGAAGCCCTCGCAGTAGGCGAGGTTCCAGGCCAGGCTCTTCTCGCGCAGGAAGCGATCGAAGTCGGCCTTGATCTCGGCTTCGAAGGCCTCGAGGCCGGGGTAATGCCGTCGCAGGACCTCGTTGTACTTCGCATGGAGACGAAAATGGTTCGCCTCCTGCTGATTGAAGAGATCGATGTCCCGGATCAGATCGGCATGCCGTGCGGGATCGAGCCGCTCGCGGGCGAGCTTCTGCACCCGGATCAGGTAGGGCTCGAGATAGGGAAGCATCGTCGACGCGGCGTCGAGCTGATAGGCGTAGGCGGGAGC
>CAUJGH010000577.1 GCA_963169575.1 Myxococcota bacterium
GCTCCTCCCGACCCGCTACGACCCCTTCGCCAACGTGACCTTCGAGGCCGCCGCGGCGGGGCGCGCGATCGTGACGACGCCGACGAACGGTGCCTCGGAATGGCTCCCGCCGGACGCCCGCCGTCTCGTCGCGACCGGGAACGAAGCCGGTGCCGAGCCGAACGCAGCCGCCGGCGAAGCGATCGCTGCCGTGCTGCGAACGCTCGCCGACTCCGCGGCTCGCCAGCGACTCGGCGAGGCCGCGCGCCGCGCGATCGCCGCGCATCACTGGCCGGGCCATGTCGCCGCCCTGCGCGCCGAATACGCGCGCCTCGTCGATGCGCGCCGCGACCGCGGTCCGCACGCCAAGCCCGGCGTGCGAGCCGAACGGGTCGGCGCATGAAGCCGGCAGCGACCGGGATCGCATGGCGGGCCGGGGATCCGGCGATCCGCGCAGAACTCGCCGCTCGCCTCGAACGCGACGACGCGACGGGCGGGGCGGGCGCGCTGCTCCAGTCGAATGCGCGCCGAACGCTGTGCACGCTCGAGATTCCGCTCGCGCCTGCGCAGGCCGGCCGCGGTCGGACATCCGGCGGCAGCGGGATTGCGGCCGCGGCGGCCCGGCGGTTCGTGATCAAGACCCATCATCTCGCGACGGGAAGGCATCGCTGGCGCGAGGCCTTGAAGCGGCGGCTCGGCCGCTCGCCCGCCGAACGCGAATGGCGCGCCCTGCTCGCGTTCGAGGCAGCCGGGCTCCCGGGGCCGCGGCCCGTCGCCCTCGGCCGATGGCCCTCGGGCGATGCGATCGTCGTCTGCGAAGCCGTCGAGGGCTCGGCCCTGCGCGACTGCTATGCCGCGGCCGACGACGCGCTCCGCGATCGACTCGTCGCTCGGCTCGCCGACGCGATCGCGCGGCTGCATGCGAGCGGCTGGCGACACGGCGATCTCCATCTGGGCAACCTGTGGGTCCGCGCGGCGAGCGACGAGATCGTGTTCCTCGATCTGCAGCGTGCCCGGCGAATGCGCCGCGCAGAAGATCGGCTGCGCGACCTCGCCTCCCTCGAGCTCTCCCTGCTCCGTGCGGATTGGCCCGCCGAGGCGCGCGCCGCGCTGCGCGCTCGCCTGGCGGTCGGCGACGGCTTCGACACCGCGCTGCGGCGATTCGCGGCCGACCACGTGCGCGGGCGTTCGCGCCGGCGGCTCGTGCCCGGCCGGGGCCTCGCGCACATCCGCACGGGCGCCGTGCGGGGGCTCGCCGAATGGGCGATCCCGCCCGAGGCCCTGCTCGCCGTGGTGGCGGCCGCCGAGCGCGCACCGCAGCGCCGCGAGCGCCGCGCGGGCCGTGCCTGGATCGTGGAGTCGACACTCGCCGGGCGTGCGGTCGTCGTGAAGGGGCACGTCGCGCGCCGCGGACTGGCGCGGCTCGTCGACGGCCTGCGCGGCACGCGCGCCGCACGCGCCTTCTGGCGAGGATCGCGCGAGCAGCTGCTGCTCGGCCGGACGGCGAGACCCCTCGCCTATCTCGAGCAGCGTCGATGCGGCCTGCCCGCGGCGAGCTGGCTGGTCCTCGAGCACGTCGGCGAGATCGACCTCGACGCCTACCGACCCCACTCGCCGCGCGAAGCGCGAACGCTGGCCCTCGCCACCGGCGCCTGGCTCGCCGATCTGCACGCCCTCGGCTGGCACCACGCCGATCTCAAGGGAAGCAACCTCCGCCTCGCCCCGGCGCCGGATGGCGCGACACCGCCTCGGCTCTGGCTCGTCGATCTCGAGGATCTCGAAGGCCCGGGGCCGATCGACGACGAAGCGCGCCTCGCCGCGCTCGCCCAGCTGAACGCCTCGATCCCCGACGCGCACTCGGCAGCGCGGGACCGGCATGCCGCCCTCGCCCGTTATGTCGCCCGCTTGCCGTTCGAACGGGCCGGGCTCGATCTCGAAGGCGCGCACCAGGAGATTCTGCGGCGCTCGCTCGCGCGGGCGCATCGCTTCCGGGGCGAAGCCTGCCCGCCGCCATCGCTCGACGGATCCGGAGGCGCAGAAGCGGAAGGGGCCGGGCTCAGCCCGTCGTGACCGTGAGCCAGCGGAAATAGCTCGAGGAGCCGGGGACCTGCCGCCGCTCGCCCATCTCGAAGGCCAACTTCATGGGCGTCGGCGCGCTCGTCGCGATCTGCTTGAAGGCCTCGATCTTGCGCTCGGGGTCCTCGGGATTGATCCCATGGAAGACGATCTCGAGCCGCGGCTTGGTCACCACCACGTTCAAGACCAGGGTCGCGAGGGTGAAGAGCTTTCCGATTCCCTCGACGGCCTCGACGGCGAAGCGAGGCGTATCGCAGTCGGTGAGCTGGAAGCCGTATTCGAGTCGCATGCGGTTCTCCCGGGTCGAACTGGACCGCTGGATCCATGGACGAGCGCGTAATGGGCAGGCGCGGCAGGGTCGCGCCCGGCCGGATCGAAGTCAAGCCGGGCGGCGCAGGACTTCGGGCGTGCCGCGCTCGGCGCAGCAGCGCAGCGGCGCCGCGTTCAGACCGCGGCGCCGGACGCGGGCGGCTTCGTCTTCAACTTCTCGATGCGCGCCTGGAGCTCTTCCAAGGTGAGGATGCCCTTCTCGATCAGGAGATGGGCGATCGCCTTGGCGACGAGACGGGTGCGCTCGGTCTCTTCCAGCAGATGGGCCCGCTCGAGGGCGAGCGCATCGCTCGACGCGACGGGAGCCGGCGTCGAGGTCGGCGCGGGGACGGGCGCGGCCTGCGACGCGACCGGAGCAATCGGCGGCGTGAGCGGAATCGGGGGCGCGACTTCGACGGCCGGCTGGACCGGCGCCGTGATCTCTTCGATCGGCTCCGGCGCGACCGGGCCCGCCGGCGGCGCGGGGATCGGATCGAAGATCGACTCGTTCGAGGGCACGAAGCCGAGCGGCGGCGCCGCGACGGCCGGCGGAATCGGGGCAGCGCGCGAAGGCGCGGTCGGCGGCGGCTCTTCGCGGATGCGGCGCAGGTTGGTTTCGCTGAGCGTGTCGCCGGGACGCGCGGGCTCCGGCGAAGCCGGCGCGGCAGGAGCGGACTTCGCCGTGTAGTAGCGGTCGATCGCTTCGCCGATCTCGCTCGGGCCGACCATCACCGGACGGATCAGCATGCCCGTGCGGAACGCCAGATCGTCGAGCACGCCGAGATCCGAGGGCTCCTCCATGCCGAGGAAGAGCTGCGCCTTCGGACCCTCCTTCTTCACGAAGAGCGGGATCACGCTGTGGTCGCACGCGACCTTCGCCGGCACGAGTGCGATGACCTCGGGCGCGATCTTCTTGCCCGAGAGGCTCGCGACCGGCAGATCGAATTGCTTGGCCAGGGCGCGCACGAGCTGGCCCTCCTGGACCATCCCGAGCTTGACGAGCGTCATGCCGAGCCGGCGGCCCCAGCGCGTCTGCTCGCCGAGCGCAGCGGCGAGCTGCAGCTCGTCGATGATGCCGGCCTGGACCAGGATCTCGCCCACCTTCGGTCGATCGCGCATGGATACCCCTCGCGGGGGCCATCGGCGAGCCCGGCGTCAAACCTGAGAAGGTCGGAGGTGGCTCCGGCCCGGAGTCGACGCCACGTATCTGGCCGGCGGGTGGGCAGAACACGACAGCCGCGCCCGTCGCGGCGCTCCGCCGCGGCTCAGGCGCCGTCTCGAACGAAGTCCGGATCGGAGAGGAAGCAGCGACTCGTCCCGCCGCCGGCGACCGGAAAGGCGGGGGGCAGCTCCCTGCGACACCGATCCATGACCTGCGGACAGCGGGTATGGAACGCACAGCCCGGCGGCGGCCGGCTCGGCGAAGGCACGTCGCCGAGCACCGGCGGCGCCTCGATCCGGCGCTCCGGATCGATCGACGGAATCGCCGCGAGCAGCGCGCGCGTGTAGGGATGCTCGGGCCGCGCGAAGATCCGCTCGGCGCTGCCCTGCTCGACGATCCGGCCGAGATACATGACGGCGACGTCGTGGCTCACTTGCCGCACGACCTTGAGGTCGTGGCTGATGAACAGGTAGCCGAGCCCGTGCTGGTCCTGCAGCCGGCGCAGCAGCTCGACGATCTGGCCCTGGACCGACATGTCCAGCGCGCTGGTCGCCGCC
>CAUJGH010000578.1 GCA_963169575.1 Myxococcota bacterium
CTTCGCTGCACGCAGACGCCAGCCGCGGGAAGATCTGATCTCGAGGCTGCTCGCCGAGGCGAAGCAGGCGGGCCCGGCCTTCGACGACACCGAGCTCGTCACGCTCGTCGTCAATCTGATCTTCGGCGGCCACGACACTTCGCGCAGCGTCCTGACTTCGGCCTTCGCCCTCTTGACCGCGCATCCGGGCGAGCTCGAGAAGCTCCGGCGCGATCCCGATCGAGCGCCAGCGGCGGCCGAGGAGATCCTGCGCATGGAGGCTCCGGTCGCCGTCCTCGGGCGCGAGCCGACCGAGCCGGTCGAGACGCGCGGAACGAAGCTCGAGGCGGGCAAGATGTTCTTCCTCTCGGTGCTCGCCGCGAATCGCGATCCCGAGGTCTTCTCCGAGCCCGACCATTTCGACATCGGCCGCGAGCCGAAGCGCTCCTTCAGCTTCGGTTGGGGATCGCATTTCTGCCTCGGCGCGGCGCTCGCGCGGGCCGAAATCCAGGAGACGCTGCGCGGGATCGCGTGCGATACGCAGTCGATCGAGCGGATCGGTCCGCCGCCGGCGCAGGTCCCCTTCGTCTCGATCCGGCGGCTCGAGTCGTTCAAGATCCGGGTCGAGACCGGCTGCTAGGCCGCCCCCGGCATCTCGAGCACGCCCCGCGCGATCTTCCCGGCCTCCATGTCCTCGACGAGGCGTTCGAAATCCGCCAGCGGATACCGCTTCGAGACGAGCGCATCGAGCTCGAGGCGGCCGGCGAGATAGAGCTCGCAGATCCGGGACACGTCGCGCTGGGGCTGGGAGGTGCCGTAGCGGCAGCCCATGATCGACACGTCGAGGAGCAGGCCGAGGGGCTCGAATTCGACCTTCGTGTCCGGCGGCGCGACGCCGATCAGGACCACGTTGCCGCCCCAATCGGCCATCTTGATCGCGTCTTCCATCAGCCGTTTGGCGCCGACGCATTCGAAGACGTGGTTCGCGCCCCAGCCGCCGGTTCGCGCCTTCACGGCGGCGACGGCATCGCCTTCGGCGCGGGGATCGATGAAGTCGGTGGCGCCCATGCGGCGGGCGAGCGCTTCCTTTTCGCGATTGGTGTCGAGAACGAGGATCGGATGCGCGCCGGCGATCCGGGCGGCCTGGACGACGTTGAGGCCGATGCCGCCTGCGCCGATCACGACGACCGAATCGCCGGGCTGCACCTTCGCGCGGTGGAAGACGGCGCCGGTGCCCGTCAGCACGCCGCACCCGATGAGAGCCGCCGAGGCGAACGGGACCGCCTTCGGGATCCGGATCGCCTGGTTCGCCTTGACGACGATCCGCTCGGCGAAGGTCGAGAGATTCGCGAAGTTGTGGTGGGCGACGCCCCGGACGTGAAAAGGCGTCGGCCGCTTGCCGAAGGTCTCCCGGCATAACGTCGGGCGGCCCGCGTCGCAGGCGGGGCAGGCACCGCATTGCCCGAGGGTCACGAGGGCGACGTGGTCCCCGACGGCCAGGCTCTTCACCGCCGGGCCGACGCGCGCGACGATGCCCGCGCCTTCGTGGCCGAGCACGACCGGGGTCGGGAAGGCGATCGTGCCGTTCACGACCGAGAGATCGCTATGGCAGACGCCCGAGGCCTGGATCGCGATCTCGACCTCGCCGGGCCCCGGATCGGGTCCTTCGAGATCGTCGATCAGGGCGAGCCGTTTTCCGTCGAAGACGATGCCGCGCATGCTGGATTCTCCGCTCTTCGTCGTTGGTGTTCGACTGCGCGCCGCGTGCGCGCGCGGGTCGTTCTTCGGCTGCGCCTCAGGCGCGCGCGCCATGCCGGTCACGGTAGATCGCCGCGAAGGACGGTTCGAACGCGCGCTGGCAGGGGCCCGTGATCGCGCGCCGACGCGAGACGTCGACGGCGTTGCCGGCGAGAATGCCGGGGATCGACGCGACCTCGATCTTCGCCGGCTGGCCGGAGAGTCGCGCGGCCTGCGCGCACCAATCCTGGGTCGACACGACCTCGTCGCCGGCCCAGTTGACGAGCAGCGCCCGCGGACTCGCGGCTTCGAGCAGAGGCTCCAGCTGGTCGAGGACGTCGTCCATGTGGATCGGGCTATGGACGTTGGGATCGGCGACGGCGCGCACGGGGCGGCCGGCCACGACCGAATCCATGTCCATGATGGGCAGGCCGCCGAACGTTCCATAGATGGTATTGAGGCGCGCGATCGTCACGGGCAGTCCGAAGGCCTCGCCGCAGAAGCGCGCGATCGCCTCGAGGCTCACCTTCGAGACCGGGCTCGAGGGCGCCCACGGTGTCGACGCCTTGCCGAGATCGCCGTCTTCTTCGTGCAGCGCGAAGGGGTCGCTCTTCGGCGAGTAGATCGCTGCGGAGGACATCACGAGCGCGGCCTTCGCCTTGCGACAATGCATCAGGACGTGGCCGGCGCCCACGCCGTTGACCTGGATCGCGCGCTGGAACTCGGAACCGAGGCGGGTATGCGCGAGATGGAGGACGTAGGTGAAGTCGTCGGGCAGCGCGCTGAAGTCGGGGGCGGCGAGATCGACGCGGCGGGTCGTGATGCCGCGCGCTGCGAGAACTTCGCGCGGTGCCGATGATGCGTTCATCGCGCTCGCCGCCGCCGGGCCCTCGCCGAACCGGGCGATCGCCCAGACCTCGTTCGCCTTCGCGAGGGCGGTCGCGATCGGCAGGCCGACGACGCCGCTCGCGCCCGTCATCAGGATCTTCTCGCCCGAGAGCATGATGTTCCTCCGGCTCGGACTCTACCGCGCAGGCCCGGCTGCGCGCCGCCATCCGGCCCGGAACGGGTCCTTGCGTCCCCCCGGTCGGGACGACAAGCTCGGCCTGCGACCCAGTCTGCGACCGAGCCCGAGACCAGGCCTGCGAGCGAGTGCCCGAAGCGTGAGGAGACCCCGATGGCCTGGGATTTCGAGACCGAGCCCGAGTTCCAGGAGAAGCTCGACTGGATGCGTTCGTTCATCGACGACGAGCTGATCCCGCTCGAGCCGATCTGGAAGCGCATGGCGCCCGCCGATTGGGCCCGCGTCAAGCGGCATCTGCAGCAGCAGGTGAAGGACCAGGGCCTCTGGGCCTGTCATCTCGATCCGTCGCTCGGCGGGCCCGGCTTCGGGCAGATGAAGCTCGCGCTCATGCACGAGCTGATCGGGCGCTGTCCCTTCTCGATGGAGATCTTCGGCAACCAGGCGCCGGACTCGGGCAATACCGAGCTGCTCGCCGCCGGTGCGAACGAGGCGCAGAAGGAGCGCTGGCTCTGGCCGAATCTCGAGGGGCGGCTTCGCAGTGCCTTCGCCCTGACCGAGCCCTTCGAGGCGGGCTCCGATCCGACACGACTGCGCACGACGGCACGCCGCGACGGCGACGCCTGGATCATCGACGGCCATAAATGGTTCTGCACGAACGGCTCGTTCGCCGATTTCATCATCGTGATGGCGGAGACGAATCCGGAAGGCCGGCCCCACCAGCACGCCTCGATGTTCGTCGTCGAGAAGGGGACGCCCGGGCTGAACATCCTGCGCGACATTCCGACGATGCACGGACCCGATCCCGTCTTCGGCGAGCTCGGCAACCATGCCGAGATCCGCTTCGAGAATTGTCGCGTCCCGCACGAGAACCTGATCGGCAAGCCGGGCGACGGCTTCGTGCTCGCCCAGAAGCGCCTCGGCGGCGGTCGCATCCATCATGCGATGCGCTGGATCGGGCTCGCGAAGCGCGCCTTCGACATCCTGTGCGAGCGGGCCGTCTCGCGCGAGTCCCACGGCAAGAAGCTCGCGAGCCATCAGATGGTGCAGGACTTCATCTACCAGTCGAAGACCGAGATCGAGGCGGCGCGGCTGATCACGTTCCAGGCCGCCTGGCGGATGGACAAGGTCGGCGCCCGGGCGGCGCGCGCCGAGATCTCGATGGCGAAGGCGTATGCCTCGCGCATGCTGCTCGCGGTGCTCGATCGCGCGATCCAGGTCTGCGGCGCGCTCGGTTATTCGGGCGATCTGCCGCTGGAGGACTGGTACCGGACGAATCGCTTCGGTCCGATCGGCGACGGTCCGGACGAGGTCCATAAAGTCGTCGTCGCGCGCGACGCGCTCAAGAACTTCGTCGCCATCGAGGGCTGGCCGAGCGAGCACGTGCCGTCCCGGATCGCCCGGGGCGAGCAGGTCTTCGCGCGGCTGCTCGCCGCCGCGGGCCGGAGCTGAGGCGCGCATGCGTCCCGCCCCGGAGCTCGACGCCGAACGCCTCAGCGCCTGGCTCGACGATCGCCTCGGCGCGGCCGCGCCGATCGAAGTCGAAGCGATGAAGGGCGGCGGCTCGTGCGAGATCTTCTCGGTCCGGCGCGGCGACGCGCATTGGGTCCTGCGCCGCGCCCCGGCCCGCGCCTCGTCGAGCACCGCCCACGACGTCCTGCGCGAATTCCGGATCCTCGACGCGATCAAGGACGAGAACGTCCGGATCGCCCGCCCGATCCTCGCCTGCGACGATCTGGCAGTCGCGGGGACGCCCTTCTATTTGATGGAGCACGTGCCGGGCGTTCCGATCCGCATGACGCTGCCTCCGGCCTACGCCGATTCGAGCGAGGCGCAAGGGCGGGCGCTGACGGAGCTGGTCGACGCGCTCGCCGAGCTGCACGTCGTCGACTGGCGCCGCTGCGGCCTCGGCGATCTCGGCAAGAGCGAGGGCTACCTCGCAAGACAGGTCCCGCGCTGGATCGCACAGCTGGGCAGCTATCGATGCCGCGAGCTCCCGGCCGTCGACGCCGTCGCGCAATGGCTCGCCGAGCGACTCCCCGCCGAGCAGCCGCCCGCCCTCTGCCACGGCGACTACAAGCTCGACAACGTCCTCTACAGCCTGGATCTCCCCGCTCGCGCGCTCGCGGTCGTCGATTGGGAGATGGCGTCGATCGGCGATCCGCTCGTGGATCTCGCCTGGGCGCTCATCTTCCTGCCGCAGGAAGGCAATCCGCTCGCCCTCGGCGCGGCGGGCCAGCCGGGCGGGTTCCGGCTCGCGGGCCTGCCGTCCGAGGCGGAGCTCGTCTCGCGTTATGCGGCGCGCAGCGGCCGCGACGTCGCCGCCCTCGATTGGTACCGCGTCTTCTCGCCCTGGAAGCTCGCGATCGTGCTGGAGGGGAGCTTCGCGAAATGGCGGAGCGGGAACTCGAGCAATCCCCTGCACGAACATTTCGGGTCGATGGCCGACCGCCTGCTCGCGCGGGCGGAGGGGCTGATCGCGGGCGGGGCGGCGAGCTGATCCGGCGCGCGGCGCTTGCCACGACGAGGATCGGGATCGGAATGGGACGGCCTTGAAGGGAGGAGCGGGATGAGCGAGGCAGCCGCGCGGGCGCTCGAGGGGCGCGTTGCGATCGTGACGGGCGGCAGCAAGGGGCTCGGTCTCGCGATGGCGAAGGGGTTCGCGCGCGCCGGCGCCGCCATCGTCGTGGCGAGCCGCAAGCTCGAGGCTTGCGAGGGCGCGGTCCGGGAGATCGAGGCGCTCGGCGGGCGGGCATTGGCCGTCGGCTGTCACGTCGGGGACTGGGCGCAGTGCGACGCCCTGATCGAGCAGGCCTGGCAGGCGTTCGGCCGCATCGACGTGCTCGTCAACAACGCGGGCATCGCGCCCGTCGCGCCGCGGCTGCTCGACGTGACCGAGGCGCTCTTCGACAAGACGATCGGCGTCAACCTGAAGGGTCCGCTCCGCCTCGCCGCACGCGCGGCCGAACGCATGGGCGCGGGCAGCACGATCCTCAACATCAGCTCCGTCGCGAGCGTCCGGCCGAACAGCTTCACGGCGGTCTACGCTGCGGCGAAGGCCGGGCTCAACGTCCTGACCTCCGTCATGGCGCAGGAGTTCGCGCCGAAGGGCATCCGCGCGAATGCGATCGTCTGCGGGACCTTCTGGACCGACAGCTTCCGCGCCGGTGTCCCGAGCGAGGACGCCGCCGAGATGGCGGCGCGCGGCAACGTCCTGCGGCGCATCGCCGATCCCGAGGAGATCGTCGGGACGGCGCTCTATCTGGTTTCGGACGCGTCTTCCTATACGACGGGTCAGCTCATCCAGGTCGATGGGGGCGTGTTGCCCTGATCCGATCGGCTCCGATCGGCCGACGCCGTCCGAAGCAGATCGCTCGAATTCCGCGAGCCCGCGAATCCGCCGTGTGGGCGATGACCGCGAGAGCGCCGCGCTATGCGAGTGGGTGAGCAGACGTCGCTTCAAGGAAGGAAAAGTCCTTCGAGAAGACGCGCATGAAGCTTCACACCGCGTTCGCGATCGGCGGGGTCGATCGCAGGATCTTCGGGGGCTTAGTCGTACACATGGGTCGCTGCGTCTACGAAGGCGTGTTCGAGCCCGGAAGCAGGCGCCGGCGACTATTTCGAGCCGCGGCTCGCCTTCGAGTCTTCGCGTGGCCACGCCTTGCGCATTGCGGCCGGTGGCATCAGCTCCCCGATGCGTACCCGGTCGAGTTCGCGGTAGAACGCTGCGTCGGCTCGCCTCAGCAGTGACGAGAGGCCGCAAACCTCCGCGATCGGGCACTGGTTGACGTTCGGATCGAAGCACTCGACCAGCAGCTGGGGCTCGAGGTTTCGGATGACCTCTCCCACGGTCGCGTCGCGTGCCGAGGGCTGGAATCGCACTCCGCCCCGGGCGCCCCGCTTTGCTTCGATATGACCCAGGTCTGCGAGCCGTCGGACGACCTTGAGGAGATGATCCTGGGAGATCGAGAAAATCTTCGCGATCCGCTCGGTCGGGACGTATTCCCCCTCGCGGCTCGCCACGTACATGAGCACGCGTAGCCCGTAATCGGTGAATTGGGTGAGTCGCATTCAGGGGTTTGCTCGTTGACAGTTCGTCTTCGATTATGGTATCCGAAAGACGACAATTAATGAATGTGTCGCCGCCCTCGCAGCCAGGAGGCGTGCCGAGGCGACGATTCGATCGGATCTCGGGGAGATGGGACCATTGAGACTACGCAGGCCTCGGAGCATCGGAGCAGTGGCTTGACGATCGTAGATCGCGACGTTCGGAACGGCAATTCGAAGCGGGCCCTCTCGCTTCTGTCGTTCGTGATTTCGATGGCTTGGTTCATCCCCGCTTCTGCGGAATCGGGTTCTTCGATTCTCGACCGATCGGGCTGCAACGCATGCCATCAGACGTCGGCGCCGAAACCCGGTGAGCGGACGGTAGAGCGCTACGCGAAACGCAAGGGGCCGGATCTCTTCTACGCCGGCGCGAAGTACCGATCCGTTTGGCTGGCGGCCTGGCTCGCCGAGCCGCACTCGATCCGCCCAGCGGGTGTGAATCCCGGCGAGCATACGGAAATGTCATCGGACGGCGACGCGCTCGCATCGCCCCCTGCGTCGCATCCGCGTCTCGCACCCGACCGCATCGATGAGGTCGTCACGGCGCTCGCGGCACTCGATTGGGGTAGCGAGATGCTCCCGCAGACGAGTCCCGTGCTGCCCGCCATGCCGCGCATGCTCGCCGAACTCAACTTCACCAAGTTCAAGGGTTGCGGCTCGTGTCATCGCGTGTCCCCCGACGGACCTCCGCTCTCGGGCCCCGATCTTTTCGACGCCTGGACGCGATTGCGACCCGAGTTCCTGGCGAGCTACGTCGCGAAGCCGCAGGCCTGGGATCCAGTCGCGCCGATGCCGGACTACGGGCTGGCACCGGCAGAGGTCGGAAAGTTGATGGAGTACCTGCGACTGCTGAGTGAGGACGAACGATGATGAGGCGGCCGATTGCGTGGCTGGCGTTCTGGACTGTGGCATGCGTGTTCGTCTTCGACGGGCCGGCTCGTTCGGCCGAGACCGAGGGGGCGCTGCTCTATCGGACCTATTGCACGGCTTGTCACGGAATCGGTGGGGACGGCAAGGGGCTGAACGTCCCGGCGCTCGCCGTCCAGCCGCGCGACCATACCGATACGCGGGAAATGGCGACGCGGACGGATCGGGATCTGTACACCGCGATCTCCCAGGGCGGCCCGGCAGTCGGGAAGTCCGTGTTGATGCCGCCCTGGAGAGGCGTGCTCTCGGACGAGCGGATCTCCTCGCTCGTGAGTCATCTCCGGGTGCTGTCGGGGACCGTACCCGGCGGCTCCAGTACTTCGGCGGTTGCGATGACGAACACCGCAACCGCTACCGCATCGAGTCTCAGGGGGACGGAGGCCAAGCCGGAAGCTGCGACGGCGGCGCCTCGAACGCCCGTCGAGTCGCCGACTGCAGTGGCGTCGACGCCGCTGCGTGTCGGTCCGGTGACGGAGCAGGTCTCCGACGCGCTTGACGTCGTCGCGCCTCCGCCCCCCGCCTCGCTGAAGGAAAAGTACCGACGCGGACGCCTGAGGGAGTTCGAGATCCGCGTCGAGGAAACCGAAGTCGAAGTGGCCCCCGGATTCAACGCGAAGGTCTGGGCGTTCAACGGACAGGTTCCGGGGCCACTGCTTCGGGTTCGCGAAGGCGACGAGGTGAAGGTGAAGTTCGTGAATCTCTCGACCATGGATCATACGATCCACTGGCACGGAATGCACCAGCAGGGGACCTGGCAGAGCGATGGCGTCCCGAACGTGACGCAGAAGCCGGTTCCGCCGGGTGGCAGCTTTACCTATCACTTCATCGCGACGCGTACGGGAACGCTCTGGTACCACTGCCACGTCAACGTCGCCGAGCACATCTCGATCCGCGGGATGTGGGGCCCCTTCGTCGTCGATCCGATCGAGCCCACGAAGATCGAGAAAGAGGTGACCAAGGATGCGATCCTCATGTTCTCGGGCTGGAACTCCAAGTTTGCCGACCGCTACGGTGTCGGCGGACATCCCTCCGAACTGCGCGACTACTTCTCGATCAACGGAAAGTCCTTCCCTCTCACGCAACCGCTGCGGGTCAAACGGGGAGACGTCGTCCGGCTACGCATCTTTGGTGCCGGCGCCGAGGTTGGATTCCATCTCCACGGCCACGACGTGCTCGTCACCCACAAAGACGGCCTGCCGCTCCCCGAGCCCTATTGGGCCGACGTCGTGCATGTCGAGCAGGGCGAGCGCTACGACGTGATCGTCCGGATGGACAATCCCGGTCTTTGGGTGACCCACGACCATGTCGACGAGCACGTGACGAACGCGGGCAAGGACATGGGAGGCTCGATGTTGATCTTCGAATACGACGAGATCGAGAGGCCTGAATGGTACGCCTGGAAGGACAAACAATACGACCCGGATTTCTACTACAGCGAGAGCCTGAACAAGGGCCCTGGCCTCTACGAGAATCCCGGCTTCCGCGGTGCGGAGTCGGCGGGCTTCCCGCGGCCTTGATTCGCTTCATATCCCGCAATCGGACCGTCTTCGAGCCGCTCAGGGGAGCGGTTCGGTGCGGCTCCCTGGATCGAAAGAGGAACACAATCGTGATGCAATCCGTTCTACGCGTGCTGCCGGCTCTCGCTCTCGCCACGCTCCTCGCCGCTCCCGCCCTCGGCGGGACGGTGAACGTGGCGATGACGGTCAAAGAGGTCGATCTGCCCGTCGACAACAAGGGAACGACCCAGAGGATGTGGACCTACGACGGTACGATCCCGGGGCCGGTCGTGCGAGTCAAACAGGGCGACGTCGTCCAGTTCACCCTGACCAACGATCCCGCGAACAAGAACAGCCATTCGATGGATTTCCACGCGGCGATCGTCGACGTTCTCGACGAATTCGCCGAGATCAAGCCCGGCGGAACGAAAGCCTTCAA
>CAUJGH010000579.1 GCA_963169575.1 Myxococcota bacterium
TGTCACTTCCGATCCGTCCCCCCGAATCGCGCGCGGCCCGGCCGCGCGGCCGGACTGCGCCGAGCGGCTGCGATCAGTTCTTCGAGCGATCGACGAGCTGCTTCTTCGCGAGCCACGGCATGAGGCCGCGCAGCCGGGCGCCGACCTCCTCGAGCTGGTGACCGGCGGCGGCGCGGCGGCGCGCGTTCATGCCGACGTTGCCCGCCTGGTTCTCGAGGATGAAGCGCTTGGCGAACTCGCCGGTCTGGATGTCGGTGAGCACGTCCTTCATGCGCGCCTTGACGCCGGCGTCGATGACGCGCGGGCCGCTGATGAAGTCGCCGTACTCCGCGGTATTCGAGATCGAATAACGCATGTTCGCGATGCCGCCTTCGTAGATCAGATCGATGATGAGCTTGGTCTCGTGGATGCACTCGAAGTAGGCCATCTCCGGCGCATAGCCCGCCTCGACGAGGGTCTCGAAGCCGGCCTGCATCAAGGACGTCAGGCCCCCGCAGAGCACGGCCTGCTCGCCGAAGAGATCCGTCTCGGTCTCCTCGCGGAAATTCGTCTCGATGATGCCGGCCCGGCCCCCGCCGATCGCCGAGGCGTAGGCCAGCGCGACCTCGAAGGCGTCGCCCGACGGATTCTGGTGGACCGCGACGAGGCACGGCACGCCGCGCCCCTGCTCGTAATGGTCGCGCACCGTATGGCCCGGGCCCTTCGGCGCGATCATGATGACGTTGACGTCCGCCGGCGGAATGATCGCTTGAAAGTGGATGTTGAAGCCGTGGGCGACGGCGAGATAGTTCCCGCTCGCCAGGTTCGGCGCGATCTCGCTCTTGTAGATGCCGGCCGCGAGCTCGTCGGGCAGCGTCAGCATGATGACGTCCGACTTGCGGGTCGCCTCGGCGACGGTCGCGACCTTGAGCCCCGCGCCTTCGGCCTTGGCCCAGGTCGGGGAGTCCTTGCGCAGGCCCACGACGACGTCGACGCCCGAATGATGCAGGTTCTGGGCATGGGCATGGCCCTGGCTGCCGTAGCCGATGATCGCGACCTTCTTGCCCTGGATGCGCTTCAAGTCCGCGTCTTTGTCGTAATAGATCTGGAGTGCCATGCGAGGTTTGGATCCTTCTTGATGATGAGCCCCGAAGGCCGGGGGGACGCGCCCGCCGGAGCGTTCCCAGGCCAGCGCCCGGGGCGGCGACCGGCCCGGCAACTGCACGCGGAGCCCCAGCCCGTGCGCCGGATCGATCCCCGTCTTCCCGTTCCGATCCGAATCCGTTCCGATCCGGGGATCTGCGGGGAGGAGAGCGAAGCGACGCGCAGGATGGCCTTCGAGAGCGGGCTCGCGCGGTCGCCCGACCGCGCTAACTGCGCGAGATTACGCGACGTTTTCGGGCGACGCCAGCGCAGCCGGGGCGTCTGCGCGCCGGCTGCGGCGGCGCCGGGGCGTTCGCTCGCCTCGCCCCGCGAGCCGTTCTGGGACGATCGGCGATCACGCCTGTCGAGCCGGTCCGGTGCGCTCGGTCTCGCCGGACTCGACGGCCATGCCCGTGCGGCGCGCCTCGGCCTCGGCCCGCCGCAGATAGCGGGCCGTCAGCGTCGCCGCGGACTGCGCCTCGCCGCGCGCGAGGCGCTGCTGCCCGAGGCGGCCCACGATCTCGGCCCGCGGACGCGCCGCCGGGCCTTCGAGCGCGCCCGTGCGCCGAAGGCCGGCCGCCTCGAGAGCCGCGACCGCGCCGGACTCGGGCGCTGCGACGAAGACGGCCCGCGGCAGATCTTCGACGAGTCTCGCCGGCGCGTAGAGCCCCTCGATCAGGGTCGGCGCCCGAAGCGCATCGGGCTGCGCCGGGACGCGCCACGCTCCCGCATACCATTCGCCGCGCCGGGCATCGAGGAGCGCCAGGACCTCCGGCTCCGCCTCGCCCGGAGCCCCGGCGGCCGCTGCGCCCGCCTGCGCGCGCGCCGCCTCGAAGGCGCCCATCGCGATCGTCTCGAGCGTCGAGACGCCGACGACCGCGACGGTCCGCCCGAAGCACAGGCCCTTCAGCGTCGCGAGACTGATGCGGAGGCTGGTGAACGAGCCCGGCCCGGCGGAGATCGCCATCGCCTCGATCTCGGCGAGGCCGACGCCCGCGGCGCGAAGCGTCTCGTCGACGACGGCGAGCAGGCTCGCCGCATGCTGACGCGCGGAGCGCTCCTCGCGCGCGGCGACGACGCGCTCGCCTTCGAGCAGGGCGACGGAGAGGCCCTCGGTCGCCGCCTCGATCGCGAGCAGCCGCTGCGCGCGCCCAGCGCCCGCGCCGCTCGAACCCGCCGACGATCCGTTCACGATCCGCTCACGATGCACTCATGAAGCGCCGTTCGAGAGCCAATCGACGAATCGCAGCCAGAAGGGCGTGAGGTCGTTCCAGAACGCGCGGCCCATCAGCAGCAGGATGACGGCAAAGCCGACCGAGGTCGCGATCTCGCGCGTGCGCGCGGAGAGCGGCGAGCGCTTGATGCCCTCGATCGAGTAGAGGACCGCCTGCCCGCCATCGAGGATCGGGATCGGGAGCAGGTTCAGGAAGCCCAGGTTGATGCTGATCACCATCATCATCGAGAGATAGTCGAGCCAGCCCTGATCGAGGGATTTGCGGGCGATGCGCGCGATGCCGATCGGGCCGGCGAGCTTGTCGGTGCCGACCTCGCCGGTGAAGAGCTTGCCGAGGCCTTCGAGATAGTCGCTCGTCATGCCCCAGGCCATCTCGGCGGCGCGCGGAATCGATTCGAGGGGATTGCGAACCTTCTGTTCGCCGATCGCGCCGGGCAGCGTGGAGACCGCGGCGCCGAGGCCGATCTGATAGACCTTCTCCTCCTGGCCTTCGATCGCATAAGGGCCGGGAACCATCTCCTCCTGCGCGGCGAGGTGGACCGTCCCGATCTGGCCGGCGCGGGAGTAGGTGATCTCGAGCTCGCGGCCGCCGCTCGTCTGGACGAGGGAGACGAAGCTCTCGAAGCTCCCGACGGCCTTGCCGTCGACGAAGAGCACGAGATCGTTCGCCGCGAGCCCCGCCCGCGCGGCGGGCTTGTCGGGCGTGACATAGCCGACGAGGATCGTCGCAGGCATGAGGCCGAGCTCGTCGAGCCCGGATTCGAGGGGCAGCGCGATCTCCCGCTTCTCCGGCTCCGGCGCGGGCGGCGCGGGCGGCGCGGGGAGCGCGGGGAGCGCGTCTTCTCCGGCCGGCGCCGGCGGCGACGCAGCGGCCACCGCTCGCTCGACCGTCCAGACGACGTGTTCGCGTCCCGCGCTACGCGCATCGGCGACGGCCGCGGCCTGTGCCGCGCGCAATCCCTCCCAATCCTCGATCTCCGTCTCGCCGACGGCGACGACGAGATCACCGGAACGGAGCCCGGCCCGATTCGCGGGACTCTCCGCATCCGGCACCCCGAGCAGCGCCGCCTGCCGCCGATTGCTGATCCCGATCCAGCCCGCGTCGACGACGGCGCCGAAGGGATCGCGCGTCTTCTGCGTCGCCACCGCGACCTCGAGCGCGCGCCGCTCTCCCGCGCGCTCGATCTCGAGCTGCGCGGAGCCCGGCTCGCTCCGCTCGCGCAGGGGCAGCACGACCTCGTCCCACCATTCGACCCGCTCGCCATCGAGCGCGACGATCCGATCGCCGACCGCGAGCCCGGCGATCTCCGCGGGCGAGCCCGCCTCGACCGAGCCGACGATCGCCGCCGGCCGCGGGAAACCGACCCAGAGGATCCCGACGAGACAGACGATCGGCAGCAGCAGGTTCATCGCCGGCCCGGCGAAGACGATCGCGAGCTTCTGCCAGACGGATTTCCCGTCGAGGAATTCGTCCGGCCGCGCGTCCGCGGGCACGCCCAGCTCGACGAGATCGTCGCCGGGCATCGCCTCCCCGAGCATCCGCACGAAGCCGCCGAGCGGGATCCAGCCGATCACGTACTCGGTACCGCCCCGCTCCCAATGGGCGCGGAAGCGGCCGAAGCCGATCGGCGATCCGAAGCCGATCGCGAATTTCAGGACGCGCACGCCACAGGCCTTCGCGACCAGGAAATGCCCGAGCTCATGGACGATGATCAGGAGTCCCAGCATCGGGATCACGGCGACGAGCGTGTCGATGACCGGCATCAGTAGAGCCCTCCTGCCGCCGCCCGGGGCCGCGCCTCGCGTCCCGCGAGCCATTCGTTCGCCGCTTCCCGGGCGAAGGCATCCGCCGCGCGCACCGCCGCGAGATCCGGGACCTTCTCGCCGGCATGGGCCCCGAGATGCCGATCGAGCACCGCCGCGTTGCAGGCCGCGATCTCCGGAAAGCGCAGCCGACCGGCGAGGAAGGCCTCGACCGCGACCTCGTTCGCCGCGTTGAGCACCGCCGGCGCCGCCTCGCTGCCGCGCACGGCACGATAGGCGAGATCGAGACACGGAAAACGCTCGCGATCCGGTGCCTCGAAGTCGAGGCGCGCGAGGGCGGCGAGATCGAGGCGCGGCAGCTCGAGATCGACGCGCTCGGGATGGGCCAGCGCGACGGCGATCGGGACGCGCATGTCGGGCAACCCGAGCTGCGCGAGCACCGAGCGGTCGCGGAACTCGACCAGCGAATGCACGATCGATTGCGGATGCACGACGACGTCGACGCGGTCGGCTTCGACGTCGAAGAGCCAGCGCGCCTCGATGACCTCGAGGCCCTTGTTCATGAGCGTCGCCGAGTCGATCGAGATCTTGGCGCCCATCGACCAGTTCGGATGGGCGAGCGCCTCCTCGATCCGGGCCTCGGCGATGCGCGCGGCGGGCCAGGTTCGGAACGGGCCGCCGGAGCAGGTCAGGATCAGGCGGTCGATCTGCTCGGGCCGGCTGCCGGCGAGGCATTGGAAGATCGCGCTGTGCTCGGAGTCGATCGGCAGGATCGCGACGCCTCGGGCCGCCGCCTCGCGCCGCACGAGCGCGCCCGCCATCACCATGACTTCCTTGTTCGCGAGACCGATCGTGCGGCCCGCGCGGATCGCCGCGAGCACCGGCTCGAGCCCGATCGCACCGACGAGCCCCGCGACGACGAGCTCGCAAGGCGCCGTCGCGACGGCGACGAGCCCCGCCTCCCCCGAGACGACCTCGACCCCCGGCCCGAGCGCCGCGGAGACCGCCGGGACCTCGGCCGCATCGGCGATGGAAACGAGGCGCGGGCGAAAACGGCGCGCCTGCTCGACGAGCTCGGCCGTTCGGCGGCCGGCGGCGAGCGCGACGATCTCGAATCGGCCGGGATGCCGGGCGACGACGTCGAGCGTCTGCGCGCCGATGCTCCCGGTGCTGCCCAGGATCGCGATCCGCTTCATCCCGGTCGGACCTGCTCGCTCGTCAGCCCGAAGCGCCGCTCACGCCGCTGATAGTCGGCGAGCGCCGCCTCGAAATCCGCGCGCCGGAAATCGGGCCACATGCGATCGGAGAGATGCAGCTCCGCATACGCGATCTGCCAGAGCAGGAA
>CAUJGH010000580.1 GCA_963169575.1 Myxococcota bacterium
GATCGTCGCCGTCGGTCTGGGAGAGCGTGATCTGCTCCGCCTCGAGGACGAGGCGCGCGGGGCCGGACGCGAGGGCGAGAGGGAGCTCCGCGGCGTCGAAATCGTCGATCTCGATCAGGCCGGCATCGTTTCGGATCGCGAGGATCGAAGGCAGGCCGGCCGCGCCGCCGACGAACTGGGCCGCGTCCGGGAGGTCGGAGACGCGGAAGTTGCCGTCCATCTGATAGGCGAGCGTTCGATCGGCACCGATCGGCCCGGAGAGATCGAAGGACGCGCCGTCCGCGTCGATGGCCGAGCCCGACTCGCCGGCCGTGCCGTCGCCGACGACGAGCCGGACGGTCGGCGCCTTGACGAGGACGGGGCCGCCGGATCCCGAGAACGAGAGACTGCCCGAGCCGCCGACACCGGCGCGCAGGGTCAGACTCTCCTCCGCGTCGGTCCCCGAGCGATTGAAGACGCGCGCGAGGTCGCCGTCGAAGGCGAAGGTCCCGACGCCGCCGAGCTCCACCCGCTTGCCGACGAAGGCCGTGTCGGCGGAGACCTGGATCGCGTCGAGATTGCCGGATTGAAGGCCGATCAGCGAGAGCGCGGCGTTCTGGAAGCGATCGGCCTCGTTGGTTCCGACGATGCCGTCGTCGAGATCGATCTGCCCCGCGTCCGAGCGCACGGCGTACTCGACGTCCCCGGCGGCGCGGAAGGACTCGCCGACCCCGAAGCCGAACTGCGAGAGCGCCGGCAGGTCGATGGCGGCGTCGATTCCGGCGGCCTGGCGATAGCGGAAAGCCTCCGCGCTCGAGCCGATCGCGCCGAAGATGCCGCCCGCCGCGTCGCGCAGCGTCACGTCCTGGGCGGCGAGCCCGACGATGCGCGAGCGATCGCCGGAATCGCCGTTCCTCGAGTCGCCCTCGCTGCCGGCCCGCAGCTCGATCTCGTCGGCGGCGAGGCTCGTCCCAGCGCCGGCGAAGACGAGATCGCCGAAGCCGCTGTCGCCCGCCGCGAGGGCGAGGCGCTGGCTCGACGCGAGGGCCGTCGCGGCGGCGATCGTGAGCGTGCCGCGGCCGGCGGCGTCGTCGAGGCCGGTATCGCGTCCCGCCTCGAAGAGCAGGTCGGCGACGGAGCTGATGCTGTCGGCGATCTGCTGGACGAGCGAGAGATCGCCGGGCGTCGAGACCTCGAGCGATTCGACGTCGAAGGCCGTCGTTCCGCCCCCGCCGAGCGCCTGATCGCCGATTCCGTCGGCGTCGAGATCGACGCCGAAGACGACGCTGTTGGGCGTCGTCACGAGCTCGGGATCCGGGCTGGTCACCCCCGGCGGAGCATCGGGCAGCAGCAGGCCGCCGAGCAGGCGCACGAAGCTCTTGCCCGCATCGCCCGCGTCGTCCGGGCCGATCCCGGCATTGTTGTTGAAGCCCGCCGCATCCTCGACCGTGAGGACGCCGTCGCTCGATTCGAGCGTGAGGCGCAGGCCGTCGCCGCCGATCAGCGCGCCGCCGAAGGCGCCCGCGAGATCGAGCTCGCCGGCGGCTGCGGCAGCGCCCGCCGTGATCGTGAGATCGCCGTCCTGGCGCAGCGCGAACGACTCCGGGCGTAGCGCGCCCGTCTGGTCCCGCAGCTGCAGGCCGCCGAAATCGCCGCGTGTCTGCCGCTGGACACCGAGCTCCGTCGGCGAGGCGAGGCTGCCGAGATCGTCGGAGAAGAGGTCGTTCGTCGCGGTCGGGCCATCGCCGATCGCGATCGCGATCGCATCGGCGCTCAAGCGGACGCCGTCCGCCGCACTCGCGCCCCCGCCGTTCGCGCCGCCGAAAATGAGCCGAACTACGCCATTCGCGCGCTCGGCCTCGGTCGTCGCGAGGGGCTCCGGTGCGACGACGAGGCGGATCGAGTCGGCCGTCAGCGCGGTGTTCTCGTTCAGGACCGCGCTGCGGAGCGCCTCGATGTCGAGCACGCCGATCCGGGGCTCGTCGATCTCCGGCGCATCCTGCGTCTGCGCTTCGAGCTCGGAGACGACCGCGAAGAATTCCGAGCTGCTGCGTCCCGCGAGGACGATGTCGACCGCGTTCGCGCCGCTGCCGTCGCCGGCCGTGAGGTCGCGGGTGCGGACCACGAGGCCGGCGGTCGAGATCGAAGCTGCGCCGAGGGTGCCGATCCGGATCTCGCCGGTGCCGAAGAGATCGTCGCCTTCATCGATGGCCGCGCTGTCGCGGGCGACGAGCTGGACGAAGCCGTTCTCGCGCGTGTTGGCCTGCGTCGTGTCGATCGTGCCGTCGAGGACCAGGCTGCGGGCGCTGTCGTTGCCGATCGCGACGATGCCGCCGCCGGTCCGGATCGCGCCGTCGAGGGCGATCTCGCCGCCATCGCCGCGGCTCGGATCGGTCGCGGCTGCGACGTGGGTCACGATGAAATCGCCGTTGTTGCCGTCCGCGTCGACGCGATTCGCGCGGATCGTGACGTCGCCGCCGCCGCCGCGGGAATCGAGCGTGCCGAGGATGTCGCTGCGCCTCGAATCGAGCGTTCCTTCGATTTCGACGCTGCCCGCGAAGCGCTGATCGGCGTCGGTCGTCGGGATGCCGCCGGCAAGCGTGATCTCGCCGCCGCCGGTCAGGACGTCTCCGATCATGCGGAGCAGGCCCGTCACGATCGAGAGCGGATCGTCGCCGGCCTGCCGGACGCCCACGTTCGCCGAGCTCGCGACGAGCACGACGTCTCCGCCGTCCTCGCGGCCGTCGGCGCTGCGAGTATCGATTTCGCCGAGCAGCTCGAGCCGCGTGTCGATCGCGCCGTCGACGAGGGCGGGATCGTCCTTCGCGCGCTCTTCCGCGAAGGGCAGGTTGTCGCGATCGATGGTGCCCGTCCGGATCGTGACGTCGCCGCCGCGGGTCACGATCTGGCGGCCGGCCTGCTGGCGGACGGAGAGGCCGGTCGCCAGGAACGAGCCGCCGCCCGTGCGGATGTCGGCGTTCAGATGAACGTCGCCGTCGAGGCGGTCCAGATCGAAATCGCTGCCGGTCTCGATCTGGCCCGCATCGTTCGCCTGGAGCGAGACGCCGAGGGCGAGGTTCGAACGCTCGTTCGTGCCGGCGCCGATCGGCAGGACCTCGATGTTCGCGTTGACGTAGATGTGGCCCGCCGCGAGCAGGGTCAGGCGTGCGATCTGGCCTTCGAGGATGGCGGCGCTGTCGACGACGATCGCGTCCGCGATCGTGATGTTGCCGGGAGCGTTGCCTTCGGCATCGTCGAAGGATTGCGTGGAGAGCGTGACGTTCGTGCCGATGCCGAGGGCGCGGGCGATCAGGTCGGCAGAGACGAAGTTGGTCGGGGCGATGCCGTCGTTCGGATCCGAGTCGATCGTGCGCAGGATGCCGTCGAAGCCGGCGTTGTCGAACTCGGGATCGAGGATCGCGTCGATCGCCGGATCGAGGCAGGCGACGTTCGCGTCGTTGCAGTCGACGGGCGCGTTGGTGATCGTGATGTCGTAGGGATCGATCAGCCAGGAGCCGGCCGCGCCGCGGCGCGCGCCGACGTCCGGCAGGTCGGCGATCTCGAAATGACGCAGGCCCGAGGTCTCGACGAAGCCGCCGTCGCCGCCGCGCGCACCGCCGCGGGCCGAGATCGCGCCCTCGATCGAAGTCAGGTCCTCGGAGAAGACGACGATCTCTCCGCCGTCGCCCTTGCGGGTCGCATCCGCGCGGATCTCGCTCTCCGCGTCGACGACGACGCCGCGCGCGCGCTGCAGCTCGCCGCTGCCCTGCCGTTCGCCGCCGATCTGGATCGTGCCGCCGCCGCGGGTTCCGCTGGCGTCGATGCGGGCGTCGGCCAGGACGATCAGATCGCCGGTCACGTCGATTTCGCCGCCCGTCTCCTTCTTTCCATCGCCGCTCGCGTCGAGCACGCCCGAGAGCTGGACGCGGCCGTTCTCGCCCCCCTCGAGCTCGATCTTCGCGGCCGCGATGCGCGCCGCCGAGGCGCTGCCCGTGCCCTGGCGGATGCCGAAACCGAGCGGGTCGGCGGCGGCGAGCCGCACATGGCCGCGCCCCGCGTCGATCTGGCCGTGGTTCTCGATCGCATAGCGCGCCGGCTCGCCCGCCGCGCCGACGCCGCCGATCGGCAGCTGGATCAGGACCGGATCGTCGAAGCGCGAGAGGTACACCGCGTCGGCGCCCACCATCAGCAGCGAGCCGTCCTCGATCTCGATCTCGCCGAGGTTCACGACATGCCCGCCGAGCAGCACGGCATCGGCCGATTCGATCCGCCCGGCGTTCGTGACGTCGCCGCCCGCGAGCTCGGCGAAGAGGTCCTTGCGCCCGGACCAGCCGGAGGAGAGCGCATCGAAGTCGCCGAGCTCGATCCGCTCGCCGCCGACGAGCAGCACGTTGCCGCTGCGCGCGACGATGTCGCCCGCGTTCAGCACGCTCGTCGCGAGCAGCGACACGTTCTGGTCGGCGAGGATGAGGCCGTGGTTCTCGATCCGGCCCTCGAGCGGCAGGTCGAAGGCCGCCCCGGCGAGGAAGGCCTCCTGCGAGACGTTCGCACCGATCGCGACGAAGGAGCCGACGTCGATCACGGCGCTGCCATCGACGTAGACGCCGTAGGGGTTCGCGAAGACGACGGTCCCGTTCGATTCGACCCGGCCGCTCAGGCGGAACGCATTGGCCGAGCGGGTGTAGTTGAGGACCGAGGACCCGCGGCCGCCCCCGTTCGTGAAGTTGAATTCGAGGCGGTTGTTCGCGGGCTGCCGGAGGTTTTCCCAGCCGATCGTCGCCTTCCGGGCATCGATCGTGAAGAGGGTCTCGCCGGCCTGCGAATTGTCGAGCGTGACCCGGCTGGCGTCGAAGGTCGCCGAGTCGGCATCGCCGAACTCGTTTCCGGCGGAGGCGGCGAGCGGATGCCATCCGACGAGGGCGGCGATCAGGACGCGAGCGACGACGCGCTCGGCGCGGGAATGGCGCGGGCGGGACGAGCGACGCGCGCGGCGCCGATCAGTAGAGAAGGCTGAAGAGGACATGGAGCGCTGAATCCCCCACCTGGGCCGGATTGTTGATGTCGCCGCTCGTATCCTTGAGCGCGAAGGCGTAGTCGGCGCGGAGTCGGAGGTTGGATCGGAAGACGAACTCGGCGCCGACGCCGGCGCCGACCAGGGTCTGGTCGAATTCGAGGGCATCGGCGCCGCTCTGGCTCGAATCGGTGCGGATCGCGCGGCCGGCATCGACGAAGGCGCGCAGCATGAGGTCCCAGTCCGGTCGGCCGTAGACCTGCTGCGGGCTGACCCGGAAATCCCCGATCAAGGGCAGCTGCAGCGGCCGCCGCGAGACGGGCAGCGCGCGCGGGAGATGGAAGCGGTACTCGAAGGTGCCGAGCACGACGGTGTCGCCGACCGCGACCGACTGGTCGTAACCGCGCACGCTGTAGAGGCCGCCGAGGGTCTGGCTCGCCTGGGGGATCAGGCGGTTCTCCATGCCGTACTGGCCGCGGAACCCGAGGCTGATCTCGTGGGCGAGGGTGGCGGCGAGCTCGTTCGACGGATCGCGCCAGGCCTCCGGGCGCAGCAGCGGCTCGAGGAAGGCCGAGTAGCCGAGGTTGAAATCGAGCGTCGCATAATGTTCGTCCGTGTCGGCGCGACCGAGGGCGTTGAGGTCGCCGTCGCGAATCGGAGCGACCTGGCCCTGGACGGCGGTCTCGGCCGTGAAGGTCGCGAGCTGCGTGATCCGCTCCGCGTGGAGCGCGATGCGGGGCAGGACGAGCACCGCTTCGCCGATGTTGGTCGAGCCGCTGCTGTCGTTCTCGATCCGGAGATCCGAGATCGAGAGCCCACCGACGAGGTCGACGAAGAAGTCGCGGTGTTGGAAGAGCTCGTAGCTGAGATGCCCGCCCGCGTTCCACTGCGTGCTGCGCACCGGATCGTTGTCGAGGCCCTGCACGGTCGAGTCGCGGCCGGCGACCGAGCGGTTCCAGCCGAAATCGACGCCCCAGCGCAGCCGGTCGACGCCCCACCACGGCAGCTTCTCGCGCGGGAACCAGGCGAGCCAGGCCGGATCGCCCTTGCGCCGATCCATCCATTCGGGACGGCGCGAGCCGAAGAAGGGCGCTTCGTAGCGGGCGTTCAGCCCGTTGACGTCGTCGAAGCCGGCGTTCAGGTATTCGATCGAGAGCGTGTCGTCGCGGTTGCTGAGCTGGTTGTGGACGAAGCCCAGGCGCGACTGCCAGAGGTTCGTGCGGTCGGTGCCCGTGTTGGTCGTCTGGCCGTAGACGTACCAGGGCTTCGATTCGAGCACGCGGTAGTCGAGCACGACGTCGCCCGGCTCCTCGCCCGGCGAGAGCGCGGCCTCGACCCGCCGGCCGCCGTAGCGGTTCAGGCGGTGGAGGTAGTCCTCGAGCCGCTCGCGATCGATGAGGTCCGTCGCGCCCTCGACGCCCTCGCCGACGGGCTGGAGTGGCGAGTCCTGCCGGATCTCGCTGTGGAGCGTGTTGTCGATCTTCCAATCGCCCTTGATCCGGTCGCCGACGGCGATCGTGCGGATCTGGGCGATGCGGCCGGTATGCACGACGAGCGCGAGAGCCGTCCGCCCGGCCGGCCGCAGATCGCGCTCGCTCGCGAGGTCGATGTCGCTCTCGGCGGGGCGCACGTCGACGCCATAAAGGCCATTCGCGTTGAGGCCCGAAACGACCGCCGCGAGCACCCGCGCCAGCCCGCTGATCTCGAGGTCGACCGCGGGGCCCCCGGGCCCGCCGATCGAAACCGTCTCGCTCGGCTCGCCCTCGCGCGGAGCCGCGAAACCGAGCTCCGTTCGTCGCAGCTCGACCGAAAGGGGCAGCAGCGCGTCGAGGGCCGGCTGGTCGGGATGAGGCACCGCATAGCCGAGCTCGAGCGTGCCGACCCGGTAGACCGGCGGCGGGAGATCGTCGGGATGCCGGAGGACCTGGGCCCCGGCGGGCGCGAAGGGGAAGGCGACCAGGCCGAGGAGACCGAAGAGCGTGAGAGCGGCTGCGAGCGATGCGCGCACCGACGGGACGGGGCAATGGCGGAGCCGGCTCATCTTGGACATCACCCGTGATCGCGAAGGGTTTCGAGAGGGGGTCGAGGGGTTCGAGCAATTCGAGAAATGGCGTCGTTCCGGGGATCGGCGTCGTTCCGGGGAGAGCAATCGTTCCGGGCGAAGGGCTCCAGGTCGAGAGGCTCGGCCCCGGCGGCCGGCGAGGCGGCACGATAGCGAGGTCCGGTCGGAATCCGATGGCCTGGGAGCAGACCCCGATGGGCTTGGAGTTCCGCCCCGGCGGGCTTGTTCCCGGCGGTGATCCGAAAATCCAGTCTGTGGCTAGCCCGGATCCGGGCCCGCGCGCGGATAGCGGGCGAGGGTCGCCTCGAGGGCGGATCGGACCTGTTCGCGCAGGCTCTCGGGCTCGAGGACGACGGCGCCCGCGCCGAACGAGAGGACCCAGCCGAGCAGCTCCTGGCCGGCGCCGACCTCGAGGACCAGCTCGATCCCGCCGCCCGGGAGCGCGTTCGTCTGCTGGCTCGCATGCCATTCGCGCTCGCCGACATAAGCCGCCCAGCGCTCGTCGAAGCGGATGCGGACCCGGGTCGCGGGCTCCGCGACGACTCCGAAGCTCGAGGCGGTATAAGCGTCGAAGTCGAAGCCCTGGGGCGGCTCGAAACGGAGGTCGGTCTCCGCGAGGGCCAGGATGCGGTCGACGGCGAAGGTCCGGATCGCTCCCTTCGAATGGTCGTGGCCGATGACGTAGAGCGCGCCGGCGTTGTACCAGACCTTGTAGGGATCGATGCGCCGCTCGCTCTGCTCGCCGCTATGGCCGCTGCGGTAGCGCATCGAGAGCGTCCGGCGGCCCTGCACGGCGTCGTTGAGCGCGCGGATCGCGTCGCGCGACTCTGCATAGCGTTTGTGGGGACCGGGCATCACCCGGAAGGCGTCGCGGTACTGCTCGAGGTAGCGCGAGAGCTCGGGGCCGAGGCCGGCCTTGATCTTGGTGATCGCGGACTGGATCGAGTCGTGGAAGACGGTGCCCTCGAGGCTCTTCAGCAGGTCGCTCGAGAAGGCGAGGGCGAGCAGCTCGTCGGGGGTGAAGGGGACCTGGCCGAGCTGGAACTGGTCGAGGAAGCGGTAGTAGGCCTTGCCGTCGCGCTTTTCCGAGAGGACGGGGAAGCCGGCGTACATGAGGGCGTCGAGGTCGCGGTAGACGGTGCGCCGGACGCAGCCGAGCTCGTCGGCGAGGGCGTCGAGGCCGACGCCGCCGCGGCTCTTCGCGAGCCGCTGGATCAGGAGCCATTGTCGTGCGAGTTGGTCGCCGCGCATGGTCGCCTCGCCTTGATCGTCGTTCTCGGGACTGCGCGGGCGATCGCCCGGCGGATCAGTCCGTGAAGAAGGCGGCGAGCTCGGCCTCCTGCGCCTCGGCGTCCTTGTAGCCGACCTCGATCAGGCGGCTCGCATAGCTCGCGTCGAAGAGCAGGTAGGACATCAGGTCCGCCTCGCGCGCGGTCGTTCCGGCGCCGGTCGCCTTGCGCAGCAGATCGAGGAACATGCCGAAATCGAGCTTCGGATCGTCGCGGACGACGTCTGCAGCCATCCGGCCCAGATCCTCCGAGGGGCGGATCACGAGGTCGTCGATGATCTTCAGCGGCGCCCGGCCGTTCGGAGCGAGATGCTGGTTGATGCGCGAGAGGAAGTCGTCCCCGTACACCTCGCTGCCGGCCTGGATCAATCCGTTCACGAAATGCAGCCGCGCGATGTCCGTCTCGATCGGCGAGAGCAGCAGCGCGTTCAGCACCTTGCCGAAGAGGTACATCGGATTGCCGAACTCGGCGGTCCGCTCCTGCGCGATCGTCTCGGAGACGGACGGCCCGATCGGATGCGTCAAGCCGACGACGAGCACCCGATCGGCGCCGAGCCGGACGGCGGGCGCGAGCGGCGTGTTGAGGCGCAATCCGCCGTCCGCATAATACCGGGCGCCCACCCGAACCGACGGAAAGAGCATCGGAATCGCCGCCGAGGCGAGGGCATGCAGCGGCGAGAGCCGGATCCGCTGCATGCGCACGTTGGCGACGCTCGCCCAGGGCGGGAGCTCCGGGCGATGGCTGTCGCAGAAGACGACGGCGCGGCCGGTCGCGACCTGGGTCGCCGCGATGCAGACCGTGTCGACCTTGCCCGTCCGGACGTTGCGGCGAATGCCGCGCCAGGGGATCGATTGGAGCACGAGGCGCTCGAGCGGCTCGGTATTCAGCAGACCGTAGAGGCGATCGGGCCGCTGGCCCTCGCGCAGGAGCTGCGCCACGCGCTTCACGCCCAGCATCCGCTTCGGCAGGCGCAGGAAGTCGCGGGCGGTGAAGCGGAAGACCTCGTGGACCTTCAGGTTCTGCCAGATCGAGGTCAGGCGGTCGCCGCGGGTCTCCGTCTCGTCGGCGGTCGCGGCCAGGAAGCAGGCGTGGATCGCGCCGACGGAGGTCCCGCAGATGATGTCGAACTCGGGTTGGATGCCGGTGCGCCGCGGCAGCTCGTCGAGAATGAAGCGCAGCGCGCCGGCTTCGTAGGCGCCGCGCGCGCCGCCGCCGGACAGCACGATCGCGCGCCGGGGACGCTTTCGCTCTTCGCGGAGCGCCTCGCCACCGAGACCCGGAAAGCCGCCGCGGTTTTCACCGCTCGCTCGTTCGGCCTCGGGATCCCGGGGACCGTCGCGGTCTTCGGGATCCGACTCAGGATCGCCCGCCATGTTCCCCCGCTACCTCGGCGCTGCGCCTACTGGTTCACGCGCTCCGAATACTCGCCGGTCCGCGTGTCGACCCGCAGCATGTCGCCTTCCTTGATGAAGAGCGGCACCTGGATCGTCGCGCCGCATTCCAGCGTCGCGGGCTTCGTCGCGCCCGAGCTCGTATCGCCCTTCACGCCGGGACCCGACTTCACGACCTTGGCGACGATGTAGTTCGGGAGCTCGATGTTGACCGGCCGGCCGTTCCAGAAGAGGACGTCGACCTCCATGTTCTCGAGCATGAAGTCGATCGCGTCGCCGATCACGTCCGGCGGGATCGGGATCTGATCGTAGGTCTGCTGGTCCATGAAGACGAGGTTCTCGCCCTCCTGGTAGAGGTACTGCATCGACTTTTCCTGGATGTCGGCGAGCTCGATCTTCTCGCCGGATCGGAAGGTCCGCTCGATCGTGCGGCCGTTCAGCAGGTTCTTGACCTTCGTTCGGACGAAGGCGCCGCCCTTGCCGGGCTTGACGTGCTGGAAGTAGACCATCGTGAACGGATTGCCGTCGAGGATGACCTTGAGGCCGTTCTTGAACTGCGAAGTATCGGTCATGGATGCCATGGGATCGTCCTGCTTCGAGAGGGCGCCCAGCATAGCCCCGCCCCGGCCCGAGACGCTAGAACTCCCGGGCTCGGGCCGTGGTGTCCCGATGCCGCGAGCGAGCGAGGAGGACAGGGCATGGGAACCGATCCCGAGCGGGTACCGGTGGTCGTGGGGATCGGGCAATCGATCGAGCGGGACGCCATCGTCTCGGTCGCCCTGCTCGCGGAGCGCGCGGTCCGCGAAGCCGAGAAGGATGCGCCGGGGGTGCTGCCGAAGGTCGAGCGCATCTCGTTCGTCGCGCCCTCCTTCTCGCGGTCGAGCGCGGCACCGGCGAGCGAGCTCGCAGCCCGACTCGGCCTCGGAAACGCCGCCTGCGAGGTCTCGACCGCGGGCGGGAACAGTCCGCAGTGGCTGATGAACCGGGCCTGCGCGGAGATCGCGGCCGGGCGGCTTCGGACGACTCTCCTCTGCGGAGCCGAGGCGACGCGTTCGCTGCGCCTCGCCGAGCCGGATGCGGATTTCCTGCGCCTGTCGGGCGCAGAGGCGGAGAACGACGATCGCCCGGCGGATCCGGTCGTGGGGACACCGCTCGCTGGACTCGTCGAAGCCGCCGAGATCGAGGCCCGGCTGCTGCGGCCGGCCGACATCTATCCGGTCTTCGAGAGTGCCCGGGCCGCGCGGTCCGGAGCGGCGCCGGCGCAGTGGCGCGAGCGCCTCGCGGTCTTTCTGGCGCGCGGCTCGGCGATCGCCGCCGCGAATCCCATGGCCTGGTTCCAGACCGCGTACTCGCCCGCGCAGATCGCGACCCCGAGCGCCTCGAACCGGCTCACGGCCGAGCCCTACACCAAGCGCATGAACAGCTTCGCGCAGGTCGATCTCGGCAGCGCGCTGCTCGTCACGAACCTCGCCGCCGCGCGCGCGCTCGGCCTGCAGGACCGCTGCGTCTTTGCCTGGGCCGGCGCGAGCAATCGCGACGTCGCGCCCGCGCGGCGTCCGGTGCTCGACGCCTCGCCAGCGATCCGGGCGGCGGGGCGCGCCAGCCTCGCGGCCGCCGGGCTCGGGCTCGACGCGATCGATTGCTTCGATCTCTATTCGTGCTTCCCGATCGCCGTCGAGGTCGGTGCCGGCGAGATCGGTCTTTCGCTCGACGATCCGCGCGGCTGGACGCTGACGGGCGGCATGTCGTTCTTCGGCGGTCCCGGCAACAACTACACGAGCCACGGCATCGCCGCGGCGGTCCTTCGCCTGCGCGAGCGCGGCGGGATCGCCTACGTCTCGGGCAACGGCGGATTCCTCTCGAAGCATTCGATCGGCATCTACGCCGCACGGCCGCGCGAGCAGGGCGCCGCCTTCGTCCTCGCCGACACCGACCGGGAGCAGCAGGCGATCGACGCCGCGGCTTTGCCGGTCACGCTCGAGGCGGAGGGGCGGGCGCGGGTCGTCGGGGGGACGGTCGTCTATGGCCGGGATGGGGGCGTCGAGGCGGCGCCGATCATCGCGGAGCTCGCCGATGGGCGGCGAGTCGTGGCGCGCGCCGCGCCGGAGCGGCTCGCGAGCCTCGCGGGCCGGAGCGTCGTCGGCGAGACGGTGGAGGTCCGCGGCGCGCATCCGCCGATCTGGAGCTGACGCGCCGGCGCTGCTAGGCGGCGGGCTTCTCGATCCGCTGGCGCGCGATGAAGCCCTTGCGGATGCTGTCGATCGCGTCTCCGGACTCGGGATCGACCTCGAGGAACTGGACGCCGCCGATGCGCACCGCGTCGGATCCGTCGCCGGCCTTCCAGGCGACGCGGCAGGGAAGGGTGACGGGGCGGCCTTCGACCTCGAAGGAGACGGTGCCCTTCTCGCCGATCTCGCCGAGATCGCCTCCCTGCAGGCAGACGCCGCCGAGCCCGACGTCGCGGATGGTCGCCTCGCTCTTGCGGCCGGCGAGCTCGAGCCGGGCGGCGAGGGTCGTCGGCACGCGCAGGTGATAGCGGAGCTCGAAGGGATCGCGCTCGAAGAGCACGCTCGAGAGCACGAAGCGGATCGCCTCGTGGGACGGCGCGTCCCAGAGATGCCAGCGCACGCCGTGGAACGCGAGGGCTGCGACGACCCGCTTCGCGGGCTTGGGCCCGACGGGCACGAGACCCGACGGCTTGACGCCGAAGCGCTGCGCCATGCCCGAGACCCGCTCGAGCGGCAGCGCCGTCGAGAAGAGCACCGCGACGATCTTGCCGCCGGCGTCGCGGGCCATCAGCTGGGCCTCGTCGACGTCGTTCGCATAATGGACGCCGAACTCGCTGCCCATCAGGTCGAGGGCGAGCTTCTGGAGCTCGCCCGCCGGGCTGTCGAGGAGGAGGATGCGCCGTTCGATTTCCACGGCGAATCCATCGGTCCGCTCGGCGCTCGTCCTGAGGTCGGGCGGAGCGGCGATCGGCGACTCGGGGAAAGCATCGAGCAGGTCGGGAATCCGCCTGCGCCGCGGGGACGCTCGGGCAGAGGCCGGTCGATCGAATCCTCCGCGACTGTCGTCGATCCCCGAACGTCGTCCGGCGTTCCATGGGCCGACGGCCATGATCGGAGGGCGGGTCGGGCCGAGCGCCGGGGCGTCGGGGCCGGCCTCCGGGCTGGCTCGCCGCGTCCGTCCGCCGGCTCGCCTGCCCCGCCGCTACCGCTGCCGGACGAAGGCGATCAGCACGGGGACCGATCCGAAGGTCGCGCCGAGCAGGAGGAAGGTCGAGAGGTTGAAGAGGCTCAGCCGGGCGCCCGTCGTGATCGACTCGAGACAGCCGAGGAGGAGCCCGATCATCAGGCCGACGTAGATCGGCGTCAGCTTGCCGAGGCGCGCCCGGATCCGGCGAGCGGTGAAGAGTGCGGCCACGGCGACGCCCGCGACGAGCAGCTTGAAGACGATGCCCTTCGAGAATGCGACCAGCAGGACCAGCAGGACGCAGACGCCCGTGCTCGCCGACAAGAGAAAGGCGAGGGGCGACGTCGCCGGGCCATCCGCTGCCTCTTCGCCGGCGCCATTGCGAGGCTCCATCTCGCGCTGCCGACGGCTCTCGCCGGCCGCGCGTCCGACGGATTCCGCGAAGGTCTTCGGCAGGCCGCGCGACATGCCGCTGTATCCCTCCTGCTCGCTTCGCATGTAGTCCTTGAAGTCGCTCATGTCGGCTCTCCGTCGCGGGGTCGGTCCAGTCTACTCGAATCCTCCGGGCCGCGATGGACGGGCATCGGCGCGGCTGCGTCCGGACGATTCGCTCCTCCTATCCGTCCGATCGAGCAATTCCATTTCCCAGGGCACTGATCGCACTCTAGTGTCTTCGTCGTCCGGCGATCCATTCCGCCGGCAGGAGGAGACCCCCATGAAGCGAAGCAGCGTGATCGCCCTGATGCTGGCCCTGGCGAGCGCCGGCGTGGCCGGGCCGGCGGAATTGGCCGGCGCCGAAGAGCGCGGGATGTCGAATCGGGATTGGTGGCCCGAGCGGCTGGATCTCCAGCCGCTCCGGCTGCATGCGGCCGAATCGAATCCGCTGGGCCCGGATTTCGACTACGCCGCCGAGTTCGCGAAGCTCGACCTCGAGGCGGTGAAAGCAGATCTGCGGGCCCTCATGACCGATTCGCAGGCCTGGTGGCCGGCGGATTTCGGCCACTACGGGCCGTTCTTCATCCGCATGGCCTGGCATAGCGCCGGCACCTATCGCGTCGCCGATGGTCGCGGCGGCGCGGGCGGCGGGCAGCAGCGCTTCGAGCCCCTCAACAGCTGGCCCGACAACGTCAGTCTCGACAAGGCGCGGCGCCTGCTCTGGCCGATCAAGCAGAAGTACGGAAGCCGGATCTCCTGGGCCGATCTGATGGTCCTGACGGGCAACGTCGCGCTCGAGTCGATGGGCTTCGAGACCTTCGGCTTCGCCGGCGGCCGCGAGGACGATTGGCAGGCCGACCTCACGGACTGGGGGCCGGAGAAGGAGTTCCTCGGCGATGCGCGCTACCACGGCGATCGCCAGCTCGACAACCCGCTCGCGGCCGTGCAGATGGGACTCATCTACGTCAATCCGGAAGGACCGAACGGCAAGCCCGATCCGCTCGCGGCAGCGCGCGACATCCGCCAGACCTTCGGCCGCATGGCGATGAACGACGAGGAGACGGTCGCCCTGATCGCCGGGGGACATACCTTCGGCAAGGCGCATGGCGCCCACGATCCGTCGAAGTGCGTCGGCCCCGAGCCGGCCGCCGCAGGGCTCGAGGAGCAGGGGCTCGGCTGGCGCAATCGCTGCGGTACGGGTGTCGGCGCGGATACGGTGACGAGCGGGCTCGAGGGTGCCTGGTCCGCCAATCCGATCGCCTGGACGTCGCAATATCTCGACAATCTCTTCGCCTTCGAATGGGTCCAGACGCGCAGCCCGGCCGGCGCGATCCAGTGGACCCCGACCGATCCGAACGCCGCCCAGCTCGCGCCGGATGCGCACGATCCGAGCAAGCGGCACGCGCCGATCATGTTCACGACGGACATCGCGCTCAAGGCCGATCCCGCCTATCGCAAGATCGCCGAGCGCTTCCGCAGAGATCCCGACCAGTTCGCGGATGCCTTCGCGCGGGCCTGGTTCAAGTTGACCCACCGCGACATGGGGCCGCGCTCGCGCTATCTCGGTGCGCTGGTGCCGCAGGAGAGCCTGATCTGGCAGGATCCGGTGCCCCCCGTCGAGCATCCGCTCGTCGACGCGAAGGACGTCGATCAGCTCGAGGCGAAGGTGCTCGCGACGGGCCTTCCCGTCTCCGATCTCGTCCGTACGGCCTGGGCTTCCGCTTCGACCCATCGCGGCAGCGACGGGCGGGGCGGCGCGAACGGTGCCCGGCTGCGGCTCGCGCCGCAGAAGGACTGGCCGGTCAACGATCCGAAGCGTCTCGCGAAGGTCCTCGGCAAGCTGGAGCGCATCCAGAAGGACTTCAACCGCGCGCATGCGGGCGGGAAGCAGGTCTCGCTCGCCGACCTGATCGTCATCGCGGGCAACGCGGCGATCGAACAGGCGGCGAAGCAGGGCGGCCATGACGTGGACGTGCCGTTCACGCCGGGGCGCACCGATGCCTCGCAGGCCCAGACCGACGTCCAGTCGTTCGCGGTGCTCGAGCCGACGGCGGACGGATTCCGCAACGCCTACGGCGCGGCGAGCCGGCGCTCGCCGGCGGAGATGCTGGTCGAGCGGGCGAATCTGCTGACGCTGACGGTGCCCGAGATGACCGTCCTCGTCGGCGGAATGCGCGCGCTGGACGCCAACGCGAACGGCCTCCGGCACGGCGTCTTCACCGATCGCCCGGGCACCCTCGGCAACGATTTCTTCGTCCATCTGCTCGACATGGCGACGCGCTGGCAGAAGTCGGAGAAGGATCCGGGCCTCTACGAGGGCTTCGATCGCACGAGCGGCGAGCGTCGGTGGACCGCGACGCCGGTCGACCTCGTCTTCGGATCGCATTCGGAGCTGCGCGCCGTGGCGGAGGTCTACGCGGCCGCCGACGGGAGCGAGCGATTCGTGAACGACTTCGTCCGGGCCTGGACGAAGGTCATGAATCTCGGGCGCTGAGGTCGGCGGAACGGAAGCGAACCGCTCGGCACGGTGCTTCGGACGGCGGCGCACTCTGAGAAAGGGTGCGTCGCCGTTCCCTTTCCGCTCGTCGATTCACCCGATGCGGATCAGCGCCGTGCGCGCGCCGCCTCGATCGGCTCGACGGATTCGGGCAGCTCGGCGCGCACCAGCATCGCGAGTCGGGCGAAGCCCTCGCTGCGCGGGCTGCCGCGGCGATGGGCGAGCACGATCTCGCGGCCGGGCGCCGGGGCCGCGAAGGCGCGGACCGCGGTCGACTTGCGACGCTGGTCCTCGCCGGTCAGCGCCATCGCCGGCATCAAAGTCAGGCCGAGCCCGGCGATCACCATCTGGCGGATCGTCTCGAGGCTCTCGATCTCGTCGTACGCCCAGCCCCGCCCGTCGAGCAGCGCCTTCGCCCGCCGGCAATGCGGGCAGCCCGGGCGTGTGAAGAGCATGACCCGGAGGCGCGAGATTCACGTCCGGGACCAGGCTGCGCAGGACGGTCTCGGCGTCCGAGACCTCGAACGGATCCCCCGGAACATCCGGCTCGACGAAGAGCGCCGCGAAGACGCCATCGCGCACGGTCATCGCATATCGCCAGGAGCGGACACCGAAGCAGAGATCGTCCTTCGAGACGTCCAGGCCGACGGCGCGCGTCAGCGCCGCGTTGCCGTCGGCGACGAGCTTCACCCGTCGGGTCCCCTGCCGACGCCCCCAGGCCTCCATCACGAACGGATCGTTGACCGAGAGGCAGTCGATCGCGTCGATGTCCGCCGCTTCGAAGGCGGGCGCCAGCTCCTCGTAGCCGGGCAGATGGCTCGAAGAGCAGGTCGACGTGAAGGCGCCGGGCAGGGCGAAGAGGACGACGTTGCGCCCGGTGAAGAGCGCCCGCGCGTCGACTGCCTGCCAGCCCACCTCGCGCGTCCAGTACGGACCCTGGGCCGAAAGTGAGCGGCGCGCCCAACAGAAGCGGCGCGCCTCCGAGAAGCCGTGCGCACAAACGAAGAGGGGCTCGCCGCCTGCGCGACGAGCCCCTCCGATTTCGCTCGATGCACCGCCCGGGCGCCAGGCGGCCGGGACGTACGGTCCGGACTAGCCCTTGGCCGCCTTCACCGCCGCCGTCAGTGCCGGCACGATCTCGAAGAGATCCGCCACGACGCCGATGTTCGCGACCTCGAAGATCGGGGCATCGGGATCCTTGTTGATCGCGATGATGAAGTTCGAGGCCTTCATGCCGACGAGGTGCTGGATCGCGCCCGAGATGCCGGCCGCGATGTACAGCTTCGGCGCCACGACCTGGCCCGACGAGCCGACCTGATAGGGATGGTCGAGCCAGCCCGCGTCGACGACCGGCCGCGAGGCCCCCATCGCACCGCCGAGCGCATCGGCCAGGGGCTGGATGACCTCCGGAAACTTCTCCGGCGCGCCGACACCGCGGCCGCCCGAGACGATGACGTCGGCCTTGGTCAGATCGACGCCCGTCGACTGGGCGATCTTGATCTCGACGAACTTCGACTTGGCGCCGAGGTCGACCGAGAGCGCCTCCGTCGCGCCGTCGCTCGTGCCCGCGAAGGCCGAAACGGCGCCCGGCTGGATCGTCGCGACGGTCTGGCCCGTCGAGCTGATCTCGGCATCGAGCTTGCCGTTGAAGACGCGGCGCACGAAGTTGAAGTCCGCGCCCGCGGCCGAGGCCTTGAAGCAGTCCGAGACGAACGCGCAGTCGAGGCCCGCGGCGACGCGCGGCGCGACGTCCCAGCCCGTCGGCGTGTTCGAGATCAGGACGAGCGACGCGTTCGCGGCCTTCGCCGCGGCCTTGATCGCCTTGCCATGGACCTCCGGGTTGTAGTTGGCCGCCGCCGCCGAATCGACGACGTAGGTCTTGCCCGCGCCCTTGCCGGCGAAGGTCTTGGCGAGGTCGCCCACGCCCGAGCCGATCACGAGGCCGTTGACCTCGTGGCCGCCGGCGCTGGCCAGCTCGCGGGCGATCGCGACGAGCTCGTAGGAAGCTTCGCGAATCGCGCCTTTCGAGATTTCTGCAACGACGAGGATGGTTCCCATCGTTCTCTCCTCTTCTTGTTCGTCTTCCTCCCGTTCTGGAACGGGATGGATCGCGCGCGCCGCCCGGGAGCAGCCGCGCGTCGGGTTCTAGAGCAGGCCGAGCTCTTTGATCTTGGTGACGAGCTGGGCGACGATCTCGTCCGTCGATCCCTTCAGGATCTCGGCGGAATCGCCCTTCTTCGGCACGTAGATCTTCTTGATCGCCGTCTTGTTGTTGGTGCCGCCGACGGAATCGGCCAGGCCGAGATCCGCGAGGCTCTTGACGTCGACCGGCTTCTTCTTCGCCTGCATGATGCCCTTGAGCGACGCATAACGGACCTGGTTGGCACCGCTCTGGATCGCGATCAGGCACGGCGTCGGCATCTCGACGACCTCGAGAGCACCGCCCTCGAGCTCGCGCTCCGCCTTGATCGAGCCGCCGTCCGCGGTCATCGCGAGCACGCCCGTCGCCGACGGGATGTCGAGCAGCTCGGCCACCATCGGCGGGATCGCCGCGCCATTGCCGTCGTCGGCCATCAGGCCCGCGAAGATCACGTCGGCGCTCTCCGCCTTCGCGATCGCCGCGAGGATCTTGGCGGTCCCGAGCGCATCGGCGCCGATCGCTGCGGGATCGTTGACGTGGATGGCGCGGTCGGCGCCCATGCCGAGCGCCGTGCGCAGGGCCTGGGTCACGCGGTCCGGACCGATCGACACGACGACCACTTCGGCGCCGGCCTTGTCCTTCATCCGGAGGGCTTCCTCGACGGCGTAGGTGTCGTAGCTGTTGATCTCGAACTTGATGTTGTCTTCCTGGATCCAGGAACCATCGGACTTCACGTCGAGACGTGCGTCCTGATGGGGCACCTGCTTCAGGCACACCATGACCTTCATGGGGGCGAGCCTCCGATGGAAATGAAACGGTTAATCGCATGGTCCCGACGCGAACGGCCGGGTTTTCGAACGCCCGCACTCTACAGGCCGGGGGTGCCCATTTCAACGCAACGTATCAGGGCGGCGAGTCGCTTCTCGCGAGTCGGGGGCGGGGCGGAACACCTCGTGCGCGGCCATCTCGGGTCAGGCTGCGAGGAGCCCGTCCGCTAGTAGCCCATCAGCTCGAGGAAGTTCTCGACGCTCGCGGCGCGCAGGTAGGGGTTCGTGCGCTTCTGATGGCCGAGGGCGTCGTGCCCCTCTGGGGAGTAGAGGTGGCCCGGAAAGAGGAGTGTTTCATCGGGGAGCTTTCGAAGCGCGGCGAGGCTCTCGTACATCGCGCGCGGATCGCTGCCCGGCAGGTCGACGCGGCCGCAGCTGTCGAGGAAGAGCGTGTCGCCGGCGACGAGATGGCCGCTCTGGGCGCCGGAGGCGTCGCGCTCCGCGACGAGGAAGCATTGGCTGCCCGGCGTATGGCCCGGTGTATGGAGCAGGCGGATCTCGACCGCGCCGAGCTCGAGGCGATCGCCGCCCTCGTGGATCGCGAGGTCGCCGGCGGAGGCGCCGGTCACCTGCTGGACGCCCTCTGCCTCGCGCTTGTGGACGTGGATCGGCATCGGCGCGAGCTCCAGCAGCTTCGCGACGCCTTCGATGCGATGGCCGAAGATCTCGCCGCCGACGTGATCCTGGTGATAGTGGGTGACGAGGGCGCCGACGATCTCGATGTCGTCCTGCGCGGCGCGATCGAGCAGGCCCTGCACGTTCCAGGCGGGATCGACGACGAAGGCCTGGCGCGCGCTGCGGCTGCCGATCAGGTAGGCGAAGTTCTGCATGTCGCCGACGAGCTGCTGGACGAAGTAGAGATCCTGGGCAGGGCTCATGGTGCGATTCCCGGGCCGCGCAGGCGGCGTGCGATCCAGTTCGAGAGGACGCCGAAGATCTCCGCCTGGACTTCTTCGTTCGTTCGCCCCGAGCGCCGCGGCACATGGAAATGGCCGTCCGCTTCGGCGACGTCGTAGAGCTCCATCGGCGCGCCCACCCTCCGCAGCGCCCTCCGCAGCGCTTCTCCGTCGCAGCGCCGATCGCGCTCGCCCTGGATGAAGAGCATCGGCGAGGTCGTTCGGAAGAGGACCTCGGGATCCGCCAGTGCGGGCTTGTCCTGGGGATGCAGCGGGAAGCCGAGCAGGAAGAGGCCGTCCGCGCGCACTGGATCGGCGACGAGTCCGGCGGCCGCGCGCGCGCCGATTCCGATGCCGCCGAGAAAGAGCCGCGCGGGCAGCGCCGCGGGATCCCGCCCGAGCACGTTCAGCGCGGCGCGGAAGCACCGCTCGAGCACGAGCGGCGAATCGGCGCTGCTGCGCTTGCCGGCCTCGGCGAACGGGAAGTTGAAGCGCAGGGTCAGGAAGCTGCGAGCCGTCAGCGCGCGGCAGAGGGTCACGATCAGCGGATCCTCGAGATCGCTCGCACTGCCGTGGGCGAACACGATCGCGACCCGTTCGCCCGTCGGCCACCATTCGGGCACGCCGAGCACGCCGCGCACGTGGTCCTGGCCATGCACCGGCTCGGCCAGGCGGATGTCGATTTCCTGGAACTGGGACGACGGCTCCATCAAGTCGATTCTCTCGGTCTCGAGTCGTTCGATCTCGAAGCGGACGGGCGCGATCCGGACGTGCCGGAAGTTAGGCGAGATCGCGGGCGGTGGCCGCCTCCGATCGGCCGCCCGGGCGGGGGCGGAGGCGGAAAAAGCGAGTCGGGGCGCGGGTCCGGCGGGTGCTCATGCTCGTCCCTGGGTCCTGTGTCATGGTCTCCGTTCGGCGCGCGCCCAGGCGGGGCGACGCGGTTCGGGACGGGAGGCGCGATTGCGGGCGGATGGCGTGCTGATCGGGGTATGGGCCCTCGTCGCGCTCGCGTGTGCAGGGGCTTCGCCCTCGCTGCGCCGCGCCGAGCAGGCCGAGGCGACGCGCTCCCGGGCGCTCCGGGAGGTGGGTGCGCCTCGCAGGGTCGTGCTGGTGACGGTCGCCGGTCTCGAGGCGGCCGATTTCCTGCTGTCCTCCGGATTCATCGCCGGGTCCACCGCGGGCCCCGCGGAGGCGCCGCGCATGCCGAATCTGGCCCGCCTCGCCGCCGAGGGCACCTTCGGTGTCGCCGCCGCGCCGCCGACGCCCGGATCGAGCTATGCCAGCCATGCGACGCTCGTGACCGGGCTGCGTCCGGATCGCCACGGCATCGTCGCCGACGAAATCCTCAGCGCCGAAGAGGATCGCGCGCGGCCCGCCATCGATGTCCGGCTCTTCAAGGCGACGACGCTCTGGGACGCGGCGCTCGGGCGCGGAGTCCTCTCGCTCGGATGGCCGACGACCGAGGGCGCGCGAATCGAGCTGCTCGTGCCCGACGGTGCCCCGGATCGGAGCGCAGCGACCTGGCTCGAATCGGTGAAGCGGCGCTCGAGCCCGCCGCTCGTCGCGAGCCTCGAGGCCCGCGCCCGGCAGGATCTCGCCGATTCGCCGCGCGGCGCTTCGGGCCAGCCCCGAAGTCCGGCATCCTGGCCCACCGCGGGCGAGCGCGATGGCGCCTTCGTCGACGCGGCCTGCGACGTCGCCCGTTCCGAACGCGACCCGGCGCTCTGGCTGATCCGCCTCGTCGAGCCCGCGACCGCCCTCGCGATCGCAGGCCATGGCACACCCGAGCATGCGGAGAGCCTCCGCCGCGTCGACGACCGTCTCGGCCGCCTCGTCGATTGTCTGGACGCCGCGTCGCGACTCGTCGATACGGCGCTCTTCGTGGTCGGCGACGTCGCCTATCGCCCGGTCCACACCGAGATCGCGCCGAATACCGCCCTCGTGCGCGAGAACCTGATCGGGCGGGATCCGCGCTCGACGAGCGGGGTGCGCAGCTGGCTCGCGCTCGCACTCTCCCACGGCCGCAGCGCCTACGTTCATGCCCGAGATGCCGAGAGCGCCCTGGCCGCGCGGCGCGTTCTCGAGGCCGAGGCCCGGCGCAGCGGTGCCTTCGACGTCGTCGCGGCGGCGGATCTCGCCTCGGGCGGGGGGGACCCGCAGGCCTGGTTCGGGCTCGGGGCGCGCCCGGGCCATGTCTTCGGCAACGCCCTGACCGGTCCGCTGCTGCGCCCGGCCGAGCTGCGCAGCAGCGCGGGCGGTGTCGTTCGGGGCGGACAGGGGGGCGCAAGCGAGACGGGGGATGCCGTCGGCTTCGTCGCCTGGGGGCGCGGGGTGCGCGAGCGGGTGCGCATGCCGGAGCTGGCGCTCGTCGACATCGGGCCGACGATCGCGCGGCTGCTCGGACTGCGTCTCAATGCGCGGCTCGATGGCCGTGCCATGATCGGGATCTTGCGCGCGAGCCAGCCGCTGCCGCCGCCCGGGCCGAAGCGCATCGGCCTCGATCCGGGCGCGGACCCAGCGCGGGCGCTGCGGGAGTCGGGCGACGCGCCCGACGCGAGGAGCGGGCGATGAGCGAGGGGCAGATCACGATCGAGCTGAATCCGCGCGAACGCCGCTTCTACGATCGCCTGCGCGAGCGGGTCGTGCCGCCGCGGCCGGGCGCGACGACGGGGGCGCGCGATCTGCTGCTCCTGCTCCCCGATCTCACGATCCTGCTCGGACGGCTGATGCGCGACGGTCGTGTGCCGCTCGTCGAGAAGGCGATCGCCGTCGCAGGGCTCGCCTACGTCGTGTCCCCGATCGATCTCTTGCCCGCGCTCGTGCTCGGGCCGATCGGGATGCTCGACGATCTCTTCATCGTCGCCGCCTGTCTCTCGCGGCTCGTGAACCACGTCCATCCCGACGTCGTGCGTCGGCACTGGTCGGGCCAGGGCGACGCCCTCGAGGTCATTCAATCGACCGCCGCCTGGTTCGAGCGCGAGCTCCGCCTGCGGGTCGGGGATCTCGGCCGCATGCTGCGCGGGAAGCGATCGCGTTAGGCGAGCGCGGCAGCGGCGCGCGGCTTCAGGCGGAAGACGCGGAAGACGCAGAAGAGGCGGAAGACGCCGCGTGCCGGGCGAGGCGCTCGCGGTCCTCGCGCGGGATCCGTCGGAGGCGTCCCGCATCGTCGACCGAAGCGTGCTCGGTCCGGCCGTGGACGAGCAGCTCGCCCCGACAGGTGATCGCGTAGCCCATCGCGAGGGATGCGCCGCCGACCCATTCGAGCCAGGTCGTGATCTCGAGCCGATCGTCGAAGCGCGCGGGCCGGCGATAGTCGAGCTCGACGCGGGTCACGGCGAAATGAAGCCCGGAGGCGATCCATTCGGTGTAGGCGCGGTCGTGCTCTTCCAGCCAGGCGACCCGGGCATTCTCGCAGTGGCGCAGGTAGTTCGCATGGTGGACGATGCCCATGCCGTCGGTCTCGAAGAATCCGACGCGATGGCGGATCGTCGACACGACGGCGCCGCTCGGGATGGTTCCGCTCACTGGACGGCCTCGATCACGCGACCTGCCCGCTCAGAAGTTGTCCTTCAGGGTCCGCCGCCGGCCGAGCTCCGAGGCGCTGCCGGCCCGCATGAAGGGATTCGTGGCCTTCTCGAGGCCGATCGTCGACGGGATCGTCATCTCGGCGGGCGTCGCCTGATGCCAGTCGGCGACAGCGCGCGCACGCAGCTCGCGGACGGCCTCGTAGCGCTCCTTGATCTCCGGGTTCTCCGGCTCGATCGAGAGCGCGAAGCGCAGATTGCCCTCGGTGTACTCGTGGCCGCAGTAGACGAGATAGTCGTCCGGAAGGGCGGCGAGCTTCACGCAGAGGGCGTCGTACATCATCTGCGCGTTGCCCTCGAACAGGCGACCACAGCCGGCGGCGAAGAGCATGTCGCCGGTGAAGACCGCGCGCGCGCGGTCGAAGACGTAGGCGACGTGGCCGGTGGTATGCGAGGGGATGAAGAGGACGCGCGCGACGTGGCGGCCGAGCGTGATCTCGTCGCCCTCGTCGATGCCCTTCGTCATGCCGGGCAGGCGATGGGCGTCGGAGCGATGCCCGTAGACGGGAACGCCGTAGCGCGCCGCGAGCTCGGGATTCGCCATCGCGTGGTCCGGATGATGATGGGTCGAGAGGATCAGCTTGACGTCGGCACCGGTGATCGCGACGCGCTCGACGACCGGATCGACTTCCGGGGCGTCGACGATCGCGGCGTGCTTCGTCTCGTCGCAGATCACGAGATAGGTGTAGTTGTCTGAAAGCGTCGGGATGCGTTCGATGCGGAGCGTCATGGTCGGCGAAGCTAGCAGCCCGTCCCCGCGCGCGCGCGACATTCCAAGATGCCGTCAGAGCAGGCGCAGCTGCCGTACTTCGTCCGCGGGCGAGACCGCTGCTTCGGGCCCGTCGGGGACCGCATCGGGTGGAACGGCGGGGGAAGCGGAGGGGGAAGCGGAGGGGGAAGGGGAAGCGGAAGGGGAAGCGGAGGGGGACGCGGCAGGAGCCGTGTCGGGGGCGACCGCGGACTTCGCATCGACGGCGACCGTCGCGCTCGACTTCGGGTGCGGGGGCAGCGCGTCCGCGAAGGCCGGACAGATCTCGCGGTATTCGCACCAGCTGCAGAGCGCCGATTTGCGCGGCGCGAATTCCGTCGCGGTACGGATCTCGTCGATGCGTGCGATCGTCGCGCGGCGCAGCCCGTCGAGGGCCTCGGGGGAACGCGTGGAGATCCGCGTCACGTCCTTCGCGACGTAATGCCAGACGAGCCGGAAGGGCGTGTCCTCACCGAATTGCCGAGCGAGGCCGAGCTGATAGAGCGCGAGCTGGCGATCCTCGTCGAGGATCCGCTGGGCGGGCACCCGCGCGCCCGTCTTGTAGTCGTGGACCTCGATCACGCCGTCCCGTGCGCGGGAGATGCGATCGATGACGCCCTGCATCCGATACTGCCCGGCCTCGTCGAGGGGGAACAGCACGCGCTGCTCGAGCCCGAGGGTCTCGCCTTCGTCGAAGGGATAGTGGCGCACGTAGTAGCCACGCACGCAGCGTTCGCCCAGCGCGCGGTAGAAGCCGACCGTGGCCCCTTCGCGCACGACGCGCACGCGCTCGGCGTCGTAGGACTCTTCCCAGAGCTTGTGATAGCGATCGACGACCTTCTCGATCCCGGGGAGCATGCCGCGGCCGGCAAAGAGATAGAGCCGCTCGAGGACTTCGTGGACCCGCTTGCCGACGAACGCCTCGATCGACTCGCTGTCGCGCTCGATCTTCTGGATGTACCGGAACTCGAACTGCTTCGGGCAGTTCTCGAAGGACGAGATCCGCGAATGGCTGAAGATCGGACCCAAGCGAGACTCCGTCGGCGCGTCGTCGCGAGGGCCTGGTCGGCCGTCGCCCTCGCACGGGCCAGGCCGAGCATAGGGACTCGATCTGCGCGTCGCCTTCCTGCGCGCTGCCCCACGCTGCCGGCGGACGCGGCCGATCGCGCGCCGCCGCTCGCTGCATGGGGATCGCTCCGGCCCTGGGGATCGCTCTGGTCATCGGGATCGCTCTGGCCATCGGGATGATGTGGGGCATCCTATGGCCCGCGCCCGTCCGAATCCGTGACGGATCCGAGGAGCGTCCCGATGGCCAACGAAAATACGGATACGAAGATCTGGCCCCACGCCAAACCGATGGCGCGTCCGCCGCTCTCGGCCGCGCCGCTGCTGCCGGCGAGCGCGCCGGCCTTCGTCTGCCCCGAAGAAGTACTCGACACGGTGGTGCGTGGTCTCGCGGGCTGCGAGGGGACCGTGCTCTCGGAGACCGTCTGCGGCGGCATCCTCGATCCGACGGAGGTCGAGGCCTGGGTCGACCGCGCGACGCGGCTGCTGCGCTTCCGGGTCGACCCGGAGGAGCTGCGCAGCGAGGTGCCGGCCGTCGCGGACGGGCTCTTCCAGCTGCTGCAGCAGGTCGTTCTCAGCGCGACGGCGACGCCGGAGGCGCTCGTCCTGCGCTTCCTCCACCGACTGGTCGACCTGCGGAAGATGCTCTCGCTCGACGTCGAGGCCGCCTTCTCCGGGGATCCCGCCGCCAAGGGCTACGACGAGATCGTCGTCGCGTACCCCTCGATCCGGGCGCTCGCGATCCATCGCATCGCCCACGAGCTCTACGACTACGGCGTTCCGCTCCTGCCGCGGGTCATGAGCGAGTACGCCCACGACCGGACCGGCATCGACATCCATCCCGGCGCGCGGATCGGCGAGCGCTTCTTCATCGATCACGGGACGGGCATCGTCGTCGGCGAGACGGCGGTGATCGGCCATCGCGTCCGGATCTACCAGAGCGTGACGATCGGGGCGACGTCGATCAAGAATGGGGCAGCGCTGCGCGGCAAGAAGCGCCATCCGACGATCGAGGACGACGTCACGATCTACGCCGGCGCGACGATCCTCGGCGGAGATACGGTGATCGGCGCGGGCAGCGTGATCGGCGGCAACGTCTGGTTGACGCATAGCGTGCCGCCGGGCTCGCGCGTCATGTCCGAGGCGCCGCGCCTGCTCGTGAAGGGCTCCGAGGGCAGGGCGCTCGTCGACGAGTCGATGGACGTCGATTGGAACATCTGAGGGGCGCGCGATGAGAGGGCTGCGAGCCGTCGTTCTCGGGTTGTCGATGCTGGGCATCGTCTGTGCGGCCGTGCTGCTGCCGCCGGCCGCCGCGATCGGTGCGGACGGCGCGGCGCAGGGCGAAGAAGCGCCGCGCGAAGCGGCCGCCGCGTCGGCGCAGAACGGCTCCGCGGCCGGGCGCAGCTGGGCCTACGACCTCGCAGGCGACCTCATGAGCCCCTTCTGTCCCGGCCGGACGGTCGCCTCGTGTCCGAGCCCGCAGGCGACGGAGCTGATCCAGTGGATCGCGATGCAGGAGGCGGCGGGCGCGACGCGCGAAGAGGTGATCGCGATGCTGGTGGCGAAGCACGGCGAGGAGATCCTCGGCGCACCGCCGGCGAAGGGCATCACGCTCTGGGCCTACGTCTTTCCGGTGCTGGGCTTCGTCGCGTTCGGCGGCATCGCGGTCGTCGTGCTGCGGCGGATCGTGGCGCCGTCGGCTGCGAATCGTGCGCCGTCGGCGCCTGCATCCGGGGTCTCGCCCGGGTCCGGGTCCGGGTCCGGGTCCGGTTCCGGCACGGCCGCTGCCGCCGCGGCCGCGCCGTCGACCGGCCGCGGCGCCGGCGCGGACGAGCTCGCCCGCATCGTCGATGCAGAGCTCGCCGAGCGCGCCTAGTGTCCCGACCGGGAAATCCGGCTGCGATCCCATCGCGCAGCCTCCAGTCGCCCGCGGCGCGGAGCCGGGCGAGGAGAATCGTTTGAAGATCTATACCCGTCGAGGGGATGCCGGGCAGACCGATCTGTTCGGGGGCGAGCGCGTCGGCAAGGACGCGCAACGCGTCGCGACCTATGGCGAAGTCGACGAGCTCAACGCCACGCTCGGCGTGGCGATCGCAGCCGGCAGCGATCCGGAGCTCCGCGAGTCGCTGGCGCGCATCCAGAGCGCGCTCTTCGATCTCGGCGCTTCGCTCGCGACGCCCGATCCCGACCACCGCCGCAAGGCCGGCATCCTCGGCGTCGACGACGGCGACATCGCGGCGCTCGAAGTCCTGATCGATCGGCTCGAGGCGGGGCTCGCCCCGCTCCAGACCTTCATCCTGCCGGGCGGGACGCCCGCCGCTGCAGCCTTCCACGTCGCGCGCACCGTCTGTCGCCGTGCCGAGCGCGCGGTCGTCCATCTCGCGGCGACGCCCGGCGAGTCGGTCGAGCCGACGGCCACCCGCTACCTGAATCGGCTCTCGGATCTGCTGTTCGTGTGCGCGCGCCACGAGAATGCGCGCAGCGGCGTCGCCGACGTCGCCTGGTCACGCCGGACCGCTTGAATCTCCGGTCGCCGCGCGCGCGTCCGTGTCGCGCGCGCCCAGGTATTGGATGGATGCGGGCCCGGCCTGCTCGGCCGAGCAGCGGATCCACGTCCCGATCGCGAATCCGAAGACGAAGGCGAAGAGCAGCGCGCGCAGGACGCTGCGCAGGATCCGCCCGATCAGTGACGGCCGCGATCCGGCCGGCGCGTTTCTCGGCGGATTGCCCGTCGCATGACCCGCTGTCGTCACGTCTCCGCTCCGGCATCGGTCCCGGCCCAGCCCGCTTCGATGCGGGCGCTCAGTCGATCGATGATCCGTTCGACCGAGCGGCCGGGATGGGCGTCGACCTGTCGCTCGAGCGAGGCCTGCGCGATCAGGCGCGCGAGTCCGCGGGTTCCGTAGCGGATCGCGAGGGCCGTCCGGATCCGCGCGAGCCGCCCCGCGGCGCGTCGGCGCGGACCGGCTTCCGAGCGGGCGAGGGATGCGTGATGCCCGTCGATCGCCTCGATCAGCGCGTCGATGCCGATCCCGTCGCGCGCCGATCCGCATAACACCGGCGGCCGCTCCCCGGATGCGTCGGGACGCCCGAGCTCGATGCCGGCGCGCAGCTCGCTGGCCGTGCGTCCGGCGAGCTCCGAGAGATCCGATTTGTTGACGAAGAAGACGTCGGGCCATTCGAGGATGCCCGCCTTCATGAACTGGACGAGATCGCCTGCGGCGGGCTGGGCGACGAAGACGAGGGTCTCGACGAGGTCGACGATGCCCGCCTCGGACTGGCCGACGCCGACGGTCTCGACGAAGACCGTGTCGAAGGCGGCTGCGAGCACGTCGAGGCTCGCGCCCGTGACCTCGGAGAGCCCCCCGAGCTGATCGCGGGCCGCGAGCGAGCGGAAGAACACGCCCGAGTCCCGCGCCGAAGCGCCCATCCGGAAACGATCGCCGAGCAGCGCGCCGCCGCTCTTGCGGCTCGAGGGGTCGATCGCGAGGATCGCGACGCTGCGCCCCAGGCTGCAGAGGCGGGTCGCGAGGGCGTCGAGCAGGGTCGACTTGCCGGCACCGGGCGCGCCGGTGATCCCGATGCGACGGCCCGTTGCCTCGCCTTCGAGCGCATCGAGCAGATCGAGCGCTTCGGCGCGCCGCGCCGCCCGCCCGTCGTCGACGAGATTGAGGGCCTGCGCCACCCCGCTGCGATCCCCCGCCCGGACCCGCTCGGCCAGCGCGAGAGGTGATTGCCCGGGCGTGCTCATGCGGCGGCGTTCGCCTCCGCGACGACGTCGACGATCTCGTTCATGATCCGCGCGAGGTCGAAGTCCTTCGGCGTGTAGACGCGGCGGACGCCCGCCTTCTCGAGGGCGAGGGCATCGTCGGGGGGGATGATGCCGCCGACGACGACGGGCACGTCGCCGAGCCCGGCCGCGCGCATGCGCTCGACGACGTCGACGACGAGCACGCCGTGGGAGCCCGACAGGATCGAGAGGCCGACGACGTGGACGCCCTCGTCCCGGGCGGATTGCACGATCTCCTCGGGCGTGAGGCGGATGCCGTCGTAGACGACCTCCATGCCCGCATCACGCGCCTTGACGGCGATCTGCTCGGCGCCGTTGCTGTGTCCGTCGAGGCCGGGCTTGCCGACCAGCAGCTTGAGCCGGCGACCGAGCCGCTTCGAGAGCACGTCGACGCGTTCGCGGACCCGCGCGTCTTCGGCGCTCGGCTGCACCGAAGCGCTCGCCGCGACGCCGGTCGGCGCGCGGTATTCGCCGAACACGCGGCGCAGGACGGTGGTCCATTCGCCGGTCGTGACGCCCGCCTTCGCGGCTTCGATCGAGGGCGGCATGATGTTCTTGCCGGCCTGGATCGCGTCCTCGAGCTGCCGGAGCGCCGCGGTGACCGCGGCGGAACTGCGCCGGTTGCGGAACGCCTGGAGGGATTCGATCTGGGCGCGCTCCGCCGATGCGTCGACCTTGAGGATGGCGGAGGAGCCCGCCTGGACGAGCGGGGATTCGACGCTCTCCCGATAGGCGTTGACGCCGACGACCGTGAGCTCGCCGGACTCGATCGCGCGCAGGCGCGCCGTATGGCTCTCGACGAGTCGCTGCTTCATGTAGGCGTTCTCGACCGCGGCGACGGCGCCGCCCATCGCGAGCACCCGTTCGAGCTCTTCGCGCGCGGCGAGGCCGAGCGCGCGGGTCTTCTCCTCGACGACGCGGGAGCCGTCGAAGAGATCGTCGTATTCGAGCAGATCCGTCTCGTAGGCGAGGATCTGCTGCGTGCGGAGCGAGAGCTGCTGGTCCCAGGGCCGCGGCAGGCCGAGGGCTTCGTTCCAGGCCGGCAGCTGCAGCGAGCGGGCGCGGGCGCGCTGCGAGAGGGTGACGCCGAGGGCCTCGAGCGCGATGCGCACGATGTTGTTCTCGGGCTGCGCCTCCGTCAGCCCGAGGCTGTTGACCTGCACGCCGTAGCGCAGCCGCAGCGCCTTCTCGTCGCGGATGCCGTAGCGCTCGCGGCCGATCTGCTCCCAGAGCGTCGTCATCGCGCGGCATTTGCACATCTCCTCGACGAAGCGGATGCCCGCGTTCAGGAAGAAGGAGATGCGCCCGAAGACCTTCGCGAGATCCCGCTCGGAGACGGCGCCGGAATCGCGCAGGTGGTCGAGCAGGGAGATCGCATTCGCCATCGAGAAGGCGATCTCCTGCACCGGCGTCGCGCCGGCCTCCTGCAGGTGGTACGAGCAGATGTTGATCGGATTCCAGTGGGGGACGTGTTCGACGGTGTAGGCGACGATCTCGCTCGTGAGGCGCATCGAGGCCTCGGGCGGGAAGACGAAGGTCCCGCGCGAGAGGTATTCCTTGATGATGTCGTTCTGGGTCGTGCCGCGCAGCTTCGCGGGGGCACCGCCCTGGCGTTCGGCCGTCGCGACATAGAGCGCGAGCAGCCAGGCGGCGGTCGCGTTGATCGTCATCGACGTGTTCATCTGCTCGAGCGGGATGTCTTCGAAGAGCAGCGCCATGTCGTCGATGTGGCAGATCGGAACGCCGACCTTGCCGACCTCGCCGCGGGCCAGCGGATGATCCGAGTCGTAGCCGGTCTGGGTCGGGAGATCGAAGGCCACCGAGAGACCCGTCTGGCCCTTCGCGAGGTTGCTGCGATAGAGGGCGTTGCTCGCCCGGGCCGAGGAATGGCCCGAATAGGTCCGGAAGAGCCAGGGGCTCTCGCGTCGCGCCCCGCCTCCCGGCGCGGGACCGGTCGCGTCGTTCGGGGCGGTCGTCGGCTGGGCGGGGGGCTTCGGGGGGCTCGAGGACACGGGATCTCCGTCGGGATGGCGATCGGGGCGGAGTCGCCAAGTGCGCGAAAAAACTATCGAAACGATCTCCTCGGAGCAATCGCGAGGGCGCGACTCGGCGTCTTCTCGCGTTATGCTCGGCCGATGTCGAGTCCGCCCACCGAGTTCTTCTTCCGCCTCTCGCCCGAACGCGTGCTCGAGGCGGTCGACGCCGGCGGGTTCGTCCCCTCCGGCCACTGCTTCGCCCTCAATGCCCTCGAAAATCGCGTCTACGACGTCCGGCTCGAGAACGGGGCCCACCTCGTCGCCAAGTTCTATCGGCCGGGCCGCTGGTCCCGCGAGACGATTCTCGACGAGCACAGGCTCCTCGCCGCCCTCGCTGCCGCCGAGATTCCGGTCTGTGCTCCGATCCGTTTTCCGGACGGCGAGACGCTCCATACGATCGAGGACATCCACTACGCGCTCTGGCCCCGCACCGGCGGTCGCTCCCCCGACGAGCTCTCCGACGATCAGGTCGCCGTGCTCGGTCGCCTGCTCGCCCGGATCCACGCCATCGCCGCCGACGTCGGCGCCCCCCATCGCCGGGTGCTCGACGCCGAGAGCGTTCCGCTCGAGGCGCTGGATCTGCTCGAGCGGGAAGACTGGCTCCCCCCGGCGTGTCGCGGACGTTATGTCCGCGCGGTCGAGTCGCTCGTCCGGACCTATCGTGAGCGAAGCCGGGGCATGGCGCTCCAGCCGATCCACGGCGACTGCCATCCCGGCAACCTGCTCTTCGGCGACGCGGGCTGGTTCTTTCTCGACTTCGACGACATGGTCGTCGGGCCGCCGGTGCAGGACGTCTGGATGCTGCTGCCCGGGCGCGATGCGGAGGCCGATCGCCAGCGCCGCCTGCTCGTCGAGGCCTATCGCACCTTCCGCCCCTTCGATCCGCGCGGCTTCGATCTGATCGAGCCGCTGCGCGGCTTCCGCTTCGTGTTCTACGCCGGCTGGATCGCGAAGCGCTGGGAGGATCCGGCCTTCCCCGACGCGTTCCCGCATTTCGGGACGGAAGAATACTGGGAGACCGAGACGCGGGATCTCGAGGAGCTCGTGGGCCGCATCGCGAGCGGAGACGACCTCGTGCCGCCCGAGGAGCGGGCGACGCGACGGGCCGCCGAGGACGAGCCCGAGCTCACGAACAAGGATTTCTTCTGGGACCTCTGAGGGCGTCGGCCTGCGCCGCCGCGCGTCATTCGCGCGGATTCGCGCCGGCGCGCGGAGGATCCTGCAGCACGACGCGATCGCGCAGATAGGCGTAGTCGATCGGCCGGAAGCGGAGCTCGCCCGCCGCACCGACGCCGGCGAGATCCTCGAAGCTGAATCGCCGGCCCGGCGACATCAGCGAGATCGGCGAGTCGGCGATTGCACCGCCGTCACCGCCCTCATCGCCGCCCCGCCCGCCCGCCTCGCCTTCGGACGCAGCGACCGCATGCGCATAT
>CAUJGH010000581.1 GCA_963169575.1 Myxococcota bacterium
TCATCAAGGCGAACTTTCCGGCGCGTGTGTCGTTCCAGGTCTCGTCGGGCATCGATAGCCGGACCATCCTCGATCAGAAGGGCGCCGACGATCTGCTCGGCATGGGCGACATGCTCTTCCTTCCGCCCGGAACGGCCGTGCTCCAGCGCATCCACGGTCCATTCGTCACCGAGACGGAAGTCCACGATCTCGTCGCCTTCCTCAAGGGGCAGGGGCGGCCGGTCTTCGACGACGACCTGCTCAAGGCCGATCTCGAGGCCGAGAAGATCGAGAGCCGCGGAGACGAGGTCGACGAGATGTTCGACCAGGCCGTCGCGATCGTCGCCGAGACGCGCAACGCGTCGATTTCCTACGTCCAGCGCCGACTCAAGATCGGGTACAACCGGGCGGCGCGGATCATCGAGCAAATGGAACAAGACGGGATGATCGGGCCTCAGATCGGGGCCAAGGGAAGGGAGGTCTATCTTCCGCCCCCTGGCGGTGAAGGCGATTGAGCCCTGCTCGTGCCTCTTCCGGTCGGCCTCGCGTTCCCGAATGGGTCGCATTCGCCGCCCCTTCTGCCAATCGATCGGGAGAACGTCCGCTTGATGCATCTTCGTCGGGTACGCGCCATTCACAGCCGTTGGGTCGGCGTCGTTGCCTCGACGGGGGGAGCGCTCCTGCTCGTTGGCCTGGCCGGAGCCGCATTCGCGCAACCGACCGAGGCTGCGCCGGCCTGTGATCCGAAGCTCGCGGTCGAGACGGCCAGGAAGATCCAGTCGCGCTACGAGGACATCCGCGATCTCCAGGCTGATTTCGTGCAGACCAATACGTCGGCGACCTTCGAAGGCGAGGCCTTGATGAATCCCGAGCCTCGACTCGGGAAGGTCGTTTTTGCGAAGCCGGGCAAGATGCGCTGGACCTATGCGGCGCCCGAGGCCAGCGTCGTCGTCAGCGATGGCAAGACGCTCTGGATCCACGATCTCGACGCGAGGACGGTGACCCGACTGGCGGTGACCGAGGGCTATCTCACGGGTGCGGCGCTCCAGTTCCTGCTGGGCGATGGCAAGATTCTCGAGTCCTTCGACGTGAGCGTGGTGGCCTGTGATGAAGAGCGGATCACGCTCGATCTGCTTCCGCGCGAGGACGCCAGCTACGAACGACTGGGGCTCGTGGCCGATCGGGCGACCGGGAGCGTGTCGGCGACCTCGGTCACGGATCTCTTCGGCAACCAGACGCGCATCCGATTCGAGGGGCTCGAGGAGAATCGAAATCCGCGGCCCGAGGTCTTCGTGCTGAAGATCCCGACGGGCGTGGAAGTCATCGACTACGCCGGGACGAAAGCCGGGACGAAAGCCGGGACGGATCCCGGTCGGGGAGACGATCCGCGGTGATCGCGGTTGGGTCTTTCGGGTATTCCGCTGGAGGGGGTGCCGCGGTTGCACGCCGCATTGCGGCGCATCGCGCATGCAACGGGCGCAGGGGGTCTGCGCAGTTCGACGTTCGGGCGTTTTGGTGGGGCTCCGAAACGGGGTGCATCTTCGAGCGGCATTCCGTCGGTCGAAAAAACGACCGTCCCGGTCGGGGTACGGACTCGAAGCGGCCGCGGTCTCTCGGCCGGTAGAATGGGTCGCCCGCGTTGATGCGGAGCCGATCGTTTCTGCACCGATTCGGCCGAGGTTGTTCCCAATGGAACGACGAAGTCGTTATGAAACACGGGTTTACACAGATCTCTGCCCGTTTTCTTCGGTTGACACGTCGAGTCCGACGGATAAACTGCAAAAAGGCAAAAAAGACTTAAAAACCAACGGGTTTCACTGCCTGGGGACGATCCAGGGGAGTTCGACGCAGGCCGCATTGATCTCGCCATGCCTCGGGTGTTCGACTCTTCGCGTTGGGGGCTCCCGGCGATTGGATGGGGCTGATGAGAGGCTGAGAGGCTGAGGCTGCGAGAGAACGATCTGCCCGGGCCGGCAGGGCAAGGGGCAGATCAAGAGGGCTCATGGCGGATCCGGAGCGCCCGACGCCCTCTCAGGTCGAATCAGGGCCCCGGGACGACCGGAGTCCGATCAGCTCCGGCTGCGGTGGGGGGAGCGTGACGAGCAGGGTCGCCAGGATCTCCGGCCTCGTTCATGGCATCGATCTGATGAGATCGAGCCTCGCCTGGGCTGCCGGCCAATCTCCTCGCTCCGTGCCTCCATTCGTCCGGTCTGCATTTCAAGTCCCCGATCCATCAAAGCTTTCTCGAGGGACTGGCCGTGTGCCGTCGGCTGTTCTGCCCATGAGGATCCTCCTCTCGAGCGATTCGTGTGCGCATTCCTCCCGATTTCGGGCGACGGCCCTCCGTGGTCGGGGTGCCCGTGAGGGTCGGTCGGCCCGCGTTGCCTCCGTCCCGGCACATGCTTTGCAGCACAATTCGGCCGTGGCTCGCTTTGACAGTTCTTCGCCGCATGGAGTTGCGGCCCGAAGGAACCAGGAGAAGACGCGATGAGCGAAAATGATTCGGATTCGGGACCGGGCTCGGGTCGAAAGGGGTTCGTGCGCGACGTGATGCGGCGGATCGCTCCCTCATCGTCGGGGCGGCCTGGTGACGAGCCGGAATCGGATCCCCGGCGGCCCGGTGACGATCGGCCTGCGAGCGACGCCGAGCGATTGCACGACGCCATGCGCTTCTTCGGCACGGATTCGAACGAGTTCCGACACCGGCTCGACCGCATGCTGGCGGATTTCGAGACCCTGCGCCGTCGCTATGAGCAAGTTCGAACCCAGCACCACGACGCCGAGCGCCAGAACGAGAAGCTCGTCGCGATGCTCCAGGAAGCGAAGCAGCAGATCGAGCTCTTGAAGGAAGAGGTCGACAAGCTCTGTGCGCCGCCCAATACGTACGGCGTCTTCATCCGCGCCAACAAGGACGGTACGTCGGAGATCCTGATGGATGGCCGGCCGATGCGCGTGAACGTGCATCCGAACCTCGATCCCTTCCGGCTCGAGGAAGGACAGTACGTCGTCCTGAACGAGGCCTTCAACATCATCGAGGGCGCGGAGTACACCCGGCGCGGCGAGGTCTGCAAGATCGTCGACACGATCTCAGACAGCCGCGTGATCGTCTCGGGACACACCGACGAAGAGCGGGTGGTGACTCTTTCGGAGCCGCTGCGCCGCGAAAACCTGAAGGTCGGCGATCCGATCCTCGTCGATACGCGGACGCAGTACGCGTTCGAGAAGCTGCCGAAGTCCTCGGTCGAAGAGGTGATGCTCGAGGAGATCCCGAACGTCACCTACGACGACATCGGCGGCCTCGGCGACCAGATCGAGATCCTGCGCGATTCGGTCGAGCTGCCGTACATGCATCCCGAAGTCTTCCTCGAGCACAAGCTGCGGCCGCCGAAGGGCATCCTGCTCTACGGTCCGCCGGGATGCGGCAAGACGCTCATCGCGAAGGCCGTCGCGAACAGCCTGGCGAAGCGCATCGAGCAGCGCACTGGAAAGGCGACGACTGCCTACTTCTTGAACGTGAAGGGCCCCGAGCTCCTCAACAAGTACGTCGGCGAGACGGAGAGCAAGCTCCGCGACGTGTTCAAGAAGGCGCGCGAGAAGGCGTCCGAAGACGTTCCGGTCGTCGTCTTCTTCGACGAGATGGACTCGCTCTTCCGCATGCGCGGCTCGGGCATCTCGTCGGACATGGAAGCGACGGTCGTGGCGCAGTTCCTGTCGGAGATCGACGGCGTCGAGGCTCTCGAGAACGTGATCGTGATCGGTGCCAGCAACCGGCAGGATCTGATCGATCCCGCCGTGCTCCGCCCGGGACGTCTCGACTTGAAGGTCAAGGTGTCGCGACCCGATCGCGCGGCTGCCCGCGAGATCATCAAGAAGTACCTGACGCCCGATCTGCCGCTCCACGCGGACTCGGTCGCCAAGTACGGAGGCGACAAGGCCGTCGCATGCGATCGGATGATCGACGAGGTCATCGACAACATGTACTCGACGGGCGACGAGAACAAATTCCTCGAAGTGACCTACGCCAAGGGCGAGCGTGAGATCTTCTACTTCAAGGACTTCTCGTCGGGTGCGATGCTCGAGAACATCGTCGCGCGCGCGAAGCGCAAGGCGGTGAAGCGATTCCTCGAAGGGGGCGAGCACGGCATCACGGCCGACGACATGATCGATTCGGTGCGCGAGGAGTTCAAGGAGAACGAAGATCTCCCGAACACCACGAATCCCGACGATTGGGCGCGCATCTCCGGGCGCAAGGGCGAGCGGATCATCAACGTCCGTACCCTCATCACCGGGATGGAGCGCAAGGAACAGACCATCGAGAACGTCTCGAGCGGTCAGGGTCAGTACCTGTAGGGCCGACCGGCCCCGGATCGAGCGGTCGACGAGTGCCCCGGGCTGGCAGGCCCGGGGCACTTCCGCCGCAGGAGTGACGAGACCGAGATGGCGATTCCGACCATCATGGGAACCGAGATCGAGTTCGGGATCATGGTCAAGAACGACCCTGATTTCGATCCCATCTCGTCCTGCGTGCTGATCGTGAATGCCTATCGGGAGGATCCCGAAGGCCGGATCCTCTGGGACTACGATCAGGAGAATCCGCTCGCCGACGCCCGCGGCTTCCAGGTCGAGGGCGAGAAGTACACGCCCAATCAGCAGGAGAACATCGCCCGCAACAAGACGCTGATCAACGGCGCCCGGTACTACGTCGACCACGCGCATCCCGAGTACTCGAGTCCGGAGGTCACGAACGCGCGCGACATCGTGATCCACGAGAAGGCCGGCGAACGGATCGTCGAGATGAGCCGCCGCGAGGCGAACACGCTGCTGCCCGAGGGCGCGGAGATGCTGGTCTACAAGAACAACAGCGATCGCAAGGGCAACAGCTACGGCTGCCACGAGAACTACCTGATGGATCGGCGGACGTCGTTCAAGCAGGTCGTCGAGCCGCTTCTGCCGTTCTTCGCGACGCGGCAGATCTGGTGCGGCGCCGGCAAGGTCGGCAGCGAGAATCGCGGCCATCCCTGCGACTACCAGATTTCCCAGCGCGCCGATTTCTTCGAGACCGAGGTCGCGCTCGACACGATGGTGAAGCGGCCGATCGTGAATACCCGCGACGAGCCGCATGCGGATCGCGAAAAGTATCGCCGGCTCCACGTCATCGTCGGCGACTCGAACATGTCCGAGTACACGATCTACCTGCGCAACGGCGTGACCGCGCTGCTGCTCGCGATGATCGAAGACGGCGCCGTCACGAAGGATCTCTCGCTGCGGGATCCGGTGCGCGCGATCCGCGACGTATCGCACGATCCGTCGCTGAGAGTGCGCGTTCCGATGGACGACGGGACCCAGCGAACGGCGCTCGAGATCCAGAACGATTTTCTGGAGATGGTGCTCGCGTACGCGTCGTCGCGCTCGCTCGATCCGATCCAGAAGGACGTGCTCCAGAAATGGCAGACGGTCCTCGAGACGCTGGGCCGCGATCCGATGGAGCTCGATACGAAGATCGACTGGATCATGAAGAAGCGCCTCATCGAAAACTACATGAGTCGCAAGAAGCTCGACTGGTCGGATTCCCAGGTCCAGATGCTCGACCTGCAGTACCACGATCTGCGTCCGGACAAGGGGCTCTACTTCCTGCTCGAACGGCAGGGGAAGGCGGAGCGCATCGTGACCGACGAGGAGATCCAGTACGCGATCCATCATCCGCCCGTCGATACCCGGGCCTATTTCCGGGGCGAGTGCTTGCGCCGCTATCCGGGGGAGGTGTTCGGTGTGAACTGGGATTCGATTTCGTTCGGGCTCGGTGACGATTCGATCAAGCGGGTGATGATGTCCGAGCCCTTGAAGGGGACGAAGCAGGTCGTGGAGGGGCTGCTCGAGCGATCGCGAACGGCGGCCCAGCTGCTCCAGAACATGCAGTCCTGAGAAAGCACTATCATGGGGCGCGGCCGGCGGCCCTGGAACGCGGCCGGCGGCGTGCCGGCCGATCGATCGGGCTGCCATCGGGGCGGCGAGCGGATGCGACGCAGGTTTGAAATCAGGCCCGGGTACGTTCAGGCCAGGTCGGAGGACGAGACGATGACGACGATTTCCAGGGACAAGGCACGGACGCGAATCGAGCTCGGTGCGGATCCGGCGCCGCTCTACATGGCTGCTGCGGGCGAGCAGAAGCAGAAGCAGAAGGGCGGTGGCGGCGACGAGGGCGACGGCAAGGGCGAGGGCGGTCAGAAGCTCGCCGAGAAGGGCGAGGAATTGAAGGAGGAGATGGACAATCTCCTCGACGAGATCGATGCCGTGCTCGAAGAGAATGCCGAGGAGTTCGTCAAGAACTACGTCCAGCGCGGCGGACAATGATCCGATCGAACGGACTCGCCAGGCTGCCCGAGGGAGCCGGCGAGGGTCCGCGGCGACGAAATGCCGATTGCAAGACACCGCTTGTTTTCTGAGGGGGGAACAGTGCTGGTTCGAGGCAGCTATCAGGGCTCCAGCTTTTTCGAGCTTCTCCAGGTCGACTATCGACATCTCATGCCGGATCTGGCCGCCTGGGGACGGAGCGCCGTTGCCTCCGTGCCGCACGGCACGACCGTGCTCGCGATGCGCTTCGCGAACGGCGTGCTCGTCGCGGGCGATCGCTTGGCGACGGCCGGCCACGCGGTCGCGTCGCGCGACGTGGTCAAGGTCTTCGAGACCGACCCGCATTCGCTGATGGCGATCTCGGGTGCAGCCGGGCCATGCATCGAGATGGCGCGCATCCTCTCGGTCGAGCTCGAGCACTACGAAAAGATCGAAGGCGAGGGTCTCGAGCTCGAGGGCAAGGCGAACAAGCTCTCCCAGATGATCCGGGCCAATCTCCCGGCGGCGATGCAGGGACTCGCCGTCGTGCCGCTCTTCGCCGGATACGACACACGCCGGAAGATCGGCCGCCTCTGGAAGTTCGACATCACGGGGGGGCGCTACGAGGAGGCCGAATTCGACGCGACGGGGTCGGGCGGGCTCTATGCGCGCGAGTCCCTGAAGCACGGCTGGACGCGCGCGCTCGCTCGCGAAGACGCCGTGAAGGTCGCCGTGGCGGCGTTGACGGCGGCTGCGGACGAGGATCGCGCGACGGGGGGCGTCGATCTCGAGCGCGGCATCTTCCCGATCATCAAGATGTGTACCGCGAGCGGCCATGCCGACGCGACGGAAGCCGAGATCGCGGCGTGCTACCGCGAGATCCTCGCGGCGCGTTCGGCGGGAGGGAATCGCTGATGTCCATGCCGTTCTACGTGTCGCCCGAGCAGGTGATGGCCGACAAGGCCGAATTCGCTCGCAAGGGCATCGCCCGTGGCAAGTCGATCGTGGCCCTCGAGTTCCTGGGCGGAATCCTGCTCATGGCGGAGAACTCGACCTCGCTCTCGAAGGTCGGCGAAATCTACGACCGACTCGCATTCGCCGGGGTCGGGAAGTTCAGCGAGTTCGACCAGCTGCGGAAGGTCGGCGTCCGGTTCGCGGACACCAAGGGCTATGCGTACAGTCGCGAGGACGTTCGCGGCAAGGGCATGGCGAATGCCTTCTCCCAGGTGATGGGCGAGGTCTTCACGCGGGAGATCAAGCCGCTCGAGGTCGAGATCATCGTGGCCGAGGTCGGCGACGATCGGTACGAGGATCACCGCACGAACTCGCTCTACCGGATCAAATACGACGGCTTCATCAGCGACCACAAGGGTTTCTGTGTGATCGGCGGCAAGGTGGAAGAGGTCGAGTCGGTCTTGAAGAACGACTATCGTCCGGACATGCCCGCGGGGGATGCGGCGCGTCTGGGGCGGCGGGCGTTGACGGCTGGAGCAGAACGGAGTTCGGAACTCGGTGCATCGAGCCTCGAGGTCTGCCTTCTCGATCGCGGGCGAAGCGGTCGCAAGTTCTGCCGCCTTACTACCGATGAAGTTCAAGGTATGCTCGACAGCTGACACCGGGGGCAGCTCGCAACCGGTCATGCGTCGATCACGTGGTCAGGCGGCTTTGTGCAGAAGCGCATCTACGGCATCGAGACCGAGTACGGGATCATCTTCACTCCCGAGGGTCGCAAGACCCTGCCGGTCGAGAAGGCGATCCGCTTCCTCTTCGAGAAGCTGATCACGACCGAACATTTCCTGAACGTGTTCCTCGAGAACGGCGCCCGTTTCTATCAGGATACGGGCTGCCATCCCGAGTACGCGACGCCGGAGTGCGCGTCGCCCGGCCAGCTGATCATCTTCGACAAGGCCGGCGAGCGGATCCTCGAGGATCTCCAGGTCTATGCCGAGGAGAAGATCCGCGAGGAGCGGATCGGCGGTCGGCTCTCGATCTTCAAGAACAACACGGATTTCGTGGGCAACAGCTACGGCTGCCACGAGAACTACCTCGTCGATCGTGACGTCGACTTCTACTACCTGGCCGAGCAGCTGATCCCGTTCCTCGTGACCCGCCAGATCTACACCGGCGCGGGCAAGGTCTTCCAGACCCAGGACGGCATCCACTACTGCGTTTCCCAGCGCGCCCAGCACATCTATCAGAAGATCTCGGGCACGACGACCAACGGTCGCTCGATCATCAACACGCGGGACGAGCCCCACGCGGACCGCGAGAAGTACCGACGGCTCCACGTCATCGTGGGCGACTCGAACATGAGCGAGTACACGAACTTCATCAAGGTCGGGACCTGCTCCGT
>CAUJGH010000582.1 GCA_963169575.1 Myxococcota bacterium
TCCACGATCTGCCCGCCGGCGCCGATCGGCTGGTCGCACGCAGCCGAGGCATCGAGCACGTCTTCGTCGCCGGCGAGTCGATCCGCCGGGACGGCGTCGATCTGCCGGCGCGGCCGGGTCGCGTCGTGCGGCCGGCTCAGACGCCGGGTCGGGCGTCGACGCCGGCGTAGGATTCGCCGAGCAGCCAGTCATAGCCGCGCGCGAGCGCGCGGCGGCCGTCCCGTTCGAGGATCGTGCCGTGGGCGACGATCACGCGCTCGAAGGGCCATGCGAGGATCCGCTCGAGCGACGCGCGAAAGGCCGCGCGATCGCGGGTCAGCAGCCGCTCGACGAGGGTCGGCGCGAGCTCGCCGAAGCGGCCCGTCAGGCGGATGAAGAGGCGGGTCGCGCTCGGCGCTTCTGCGCCGAGATGGAACGCGAGATCGGTCGCGACGAGCGTCGCGCTCGCGCGGTGGAAGAAGACGACCTCGTTCACCATCGGCAGTCCCCGGACGACGACCTGCTCGAGCTGGCCCTGCCAGAGCGGGTCGGGCTCGTCCGAGAGGATGCCCGCGTTCGCCGCCAGATCCCCCCGCTTCGCATCCAGGCCGGGTGCGAGGAAGAGCCGCGCGCCGGGGCAGGCCGCGAGCCAGTCGGCGACGAAGAGATGATGGAAGCGATTCGGCGCGACCAGCGCCGCGACCTCGCCCAGGGCTCGCACCGCGGCCAACCGCTCGGGCGCCGGACGAATCGGCGAATGGACGAGCAGCCGACCGTCCGCGAGCCGGATCAAAGTCATGCGCGCGCCGACCTCGATCCCGAGGAATCGAAGCGGTTGTTCGGCGACCCAGATCCCTTCGTCGAGCGCCCGCAGCATCGGATCCTCCCGTCTTCGACCGCCACCGCCGGGGAGCGGGTGTTCCGGGATGCTAGGCCGATCCGGTCGCCTCCGCTCCGCCTGCCGGGGGAAGTCCGGGATCCGTCCGCCGCCCGACTGCATACCAATCCACCCGCCGGGTCGCGTACATGATCGCACCGAGGATCGCGAAGAGCCCGGCCGAGCCGATCACGAGCGCGTAGTCCTCGTTCTGCAGCAGGACGTAGAGATAGGCGTAGAGCGCAGCGACTCCGGCCGCGACGACGGAGGCCCGGGACCGCCTCTGGAGCACGACCTTCGCATAGCCCCCGATCATCGCGACGATGGCAGTGCTCGCGAGGCCATAGGCGAGAGGGAAGCCGAGATGCTCGGCGAGCGAGAGCTCGAGCAGGTAGAAGAGGCAGAGGGCGCCGCCGAGCAGCAGGTACTGGATCGGATGGACGCGCAGGCCGGCGAGGACTTCGACGAGCCAGACGCTGGCGAAGGTCAGCAGGATGAAGAGGCCGGCGTATTTCACGCTGCGCTCGGCCATGCGGTAATGGTCGACGGGGACGGCGAGCCCGACGCCGAATCGGGATTCGGCGATCCGCTCCGAAGGGAGCTCGCCGGATCGCCAGGCCTGCGGATAGTTGCGCCCGAGGAAGGGGATCGACCAGCGGGCCGTGAAGCGCTCGGGCTGGACCTCGCGTTCGGTCGGCAGCCAGTTGCCCTGGAAGCTCGGGTTCGGGGCGGCCGCGACGAGCTCGACGTCCGTCTGCTGCCCGAACGGGGTCAGGAAGAGCGCGAGGCTGCCGTTCAGCGCGAGCGGGAACGCGAAGCGGTAGCGCTCGGCGGGCTTCGAGAGATCGAGGCGGGCATGGATGCCCGTACCGCCCTCGGCGAAGTCGCCGGTCCCGGGCAGGAACGCGCTGCGTTCGCCTTCCCAGTCGACGGCGGTCTCTTCCTGGATCGCCCGCGCATCCGTGATGCCGATCGCGAGCTGGGCGCGCTGCCAGAGGATCTCGCTCGCATCGATGCCGAGGGCCGCGAAGTCGGGGCGCGCGAACTCGCCTTCGATGCGCAGCTCGAGCCGGTAGAGGGGAACGGAGAAGATCCCGCGCTGGCGGGACTCGCTCTCGATCGCGCCTCGGGCCTGCAATCGTTCGGGGAGGAAGGTCGCGGTGCGGGTCTCGCTGCGCGTGATCGTCTGATCGTTCGCGCCGACCTCTGCCCAGCGAACGACGTAGGGGATGACGAGCGCGGGGCCGGTCAGCGTCTGGGCGTTGCCCCATTTCGACGTCACGTCGTCGATCACGCTCTCGCGTCGCTGCTGCCGCTCGGAGACGAGGTCCCGGATCATGCCGATCGGGATCAGGAGCAGCAGGGCGAGGAATCCGATCGAGAACAGGCGAAGCATCTGGGAGTTGCGCAGGGAGGACGAGAGGCGATCGACCGGATCTTGCACGCGGATGGACCTTTCTGGGGGAGAGCCGGGGCGGTGTCGGGCCGTCTTCCGAGGCGAAGCGCGCCGTTCGCGCGCGCGATTCGTCCCGGGATCGACGCTCCGACGCTGCGCTGGGCGCATCGGTTCGGTCCGGAATGCGATTTTGTTGTTAGGGCAGGAAGGCTTCGTCGGCCTTCGGGCCGCGCCCGATCCGTTCGGCCCCGGCGACGGGACCGGCGATGGCCCCGGCGTCGCCGGCCGGTGTCGGACGGGCCGGCTGGCGCGAGCGGAGGCGGATCAGGTCGTCGAGGATGACGTAGCCGACCGGGACGAGGAAGAGCGTCATGATCGCGGCGTAGAGAACGCCGCAGCCGAGCGAGATCGCCATCGGGACCATCGGCACGGCCGGGACCGCGTCCTCGAACATCAGCGGCAGCAGACCGAGGAAGGTCGTCGCCGTCGTCAGGACGATCGGGCGGAAGCGCTGGATCGAGGCCGTGCGCACCGCGTCCTCGAACGCGAGGCCCCGGGCGCGCTGGGCGTTGATGCTGTGGACCATGACGAGCGATGCATTCACGACGACGCCCGAGAGCGCGACGATGCCGAGGACGGAGAAGAACACGACGTCCCAGCCCAGTACCCAATGGCCGAGCACGGCGCCGACGACGCCGAAGGGGATGACGCTCATGATGATGAAGGGCTGCAGGTAGGAGCTGAGGGGCACAGCGAGCAGGACGTAGATCAGGAGCAGCGCCATCACGAAGCCCTTGATCACGCCGCCCGCGGCGTCGGCCTGCTCGCGCTGCTCGCC
>CAUJGH010000583.1 GCA_963169575.1 Myxococcota bacterium
CAAGCGCCTCCCCCTCGAGACCGCCACCCTCAACATCCTGGGTTGGGAGCACGAGTACCCCACCGTCCGGGTCTGGAACCAGCGCTGATCCCGACCCCCACCTCCCGCTCCACCGCTCCCGCGCCCCTCCCGTGATCCAGCGGTGGTGCCGGGCTTGCGGGCTCCACGTCGGGACTTTCGGGGGGCGGTAGCGTGAGCGCCGGGAACGCGGGCACGAAGGTCATCGGCTGCGGTTTGGGGTCGCCCTCGACCGGCATCGCGTGACCGGAGAACTGCGCGCGATTCGCCAGCGGGCAGGACTGGGCGAGCGTCGCGGCAGGCCACGCGATCGTGAGAGCAGCCAGGAGAAGCGGGGGGAGTGAGGTCGCAAGCGACTTCATGGCGGGTCAGTCTTCCAGGAAGCCCTCGTCCGGTCGGTGATTCCCACCACGTTTCGGGTCCGAGGTCGTACGGCGCGGATCGACGAGCCTAGCGCCTGACGCACCGGGGCTCTCGCTCTGCCTCCCGACCGAGTCCATCGCCGAGCGGCAGGAAGAGGGCCAAATCCGCGAGTCGACGCGGGGATTGCGAAATTCGCATCGGCAACCCTACACGTCGCGATGGGGCGCAGGAGGCTCGCGATGACGCGAGTGGCGATCCACCCGAAACGAATCGAATCGGGCCCTCGACCGCCTCGATCGGCGTTCTCGGCAGTCCGGGACGGGATCGTCGGGAGCCCTGCTGTGTTAAGTTGCCGCGGCTGCTTCGACGACCTGCCTCGAAGAGGCGCACGAAGAGGCGCACGAAAGGACCGCGCATGCCCTGGTGGGGATGGATCACGGTGGGCGCGCTGCTGCTCGTCGCCGAGATGACGATCGTCGATCTCGAGTTCTATCTGGTCTTCCTCGGTGTCTCCGCCCTCGTCGTCGGGCTCGCGCTCGTCTCCGGCCTCGCCCTGCCCGTCTGGGTCCAGTGGCTCGCCTTCGCGGGGCTCGCCCTCGTCAGTCTCTTCGTGTTCCGGCAGCGCGTCTACGCGAAGCTCCGCCCGCCCGCAGAGGGCGCGATCGGCGAGGGCATCGAAGGCGAGCGCGCGACGGCGATCGAGACGATCCCGCCCGGCGTATCGGGCGGCGTGATGCTGCGCGGCGCGCGCTGGACCGGGCGCAATCAGGGCGCCGTCGCGATTCCAGCGGGCGCCGAATGCCGGGTCGAGCGCCGGCAGGGTCTCGTTCTCGACGTCCGCTGGGACGGGCCGCGCGCCGGCGCGGACTGATTTTCCGGGGGATCGGGGGATCGGCGCGCCGATCCGGATCGGATCCCGTCCACCGTTCTGCGATGCGCAGCCCGCGCGTCCGACCCAGGGAGGCAACCGTGCAGATCTTCACCTTCGCGATCATCGGCCTCGTCGTCCTCGCGATCGTCGTGATCGCCAAGACCGCGACGATCGTGCCCCAGCAACAGGCCTACGTGATCGAGAATCTCGGCAAGTACAGCAGGACGCTGCGGGCGGGCTTCCACATCCTCGTCCCCTTCATCGAGCGCATCGCCTATCGCCATTCGCTCAAGGAGATGGCGATCGACATCCCCGAGCAGGTCTGCATCACGAAGGACAACGTCCAGGTCGGCGTCGACGGCGTCCTCTACATGCAGGTCCTCGATCCCGAGCGCGCCTCCTACGGCATCCACGACTACGTCTTCGCGATCACCCAGCTCGCCCAGACGACGCTGCGCAGCGAGATCGGCAAGATCGACCTCGACCGGACCTTCGAGGAGCGCGCGATGATCAATGGAAACGTCGTGCGCGAGGTCGATCTCGCGAGCGACACCTGGGGCGTGAAGATCCTCCGCTACGAGATCCGCAACATCAATCCGCCGCCGGACGTGATCGAGGCCATGGAAAAGCAGATGCGTGCCGAACGCGAGAAGCGGGCGGTGATCCTCGAGTCCGAGGGCGTGCGGGACGCGAACATCAATCGCGCCGAGGGCGAGAAGCAGAAGGTCATCAAGGAATCGGAGGCGAAGCGCCAGCAGCAGATCAACGAGGCCGAGGGCGAGGCCGCGGCGATCGAAGCGGTCGCGACGGCGACGGCCGAGGGGCTTCGGCGGGTCGCGAGCGCCGTCGCCGGCGCCGGCGGAGCCGAGGCGATGCAGCTGCGGATCGCCGAGCAGTACGTCGCCCAGTTCGGGCAGATTGCGAAGCAGGGCAACACGCTCGTCGTACCGGCGAACCTCTCCGACGTCGCCTCGATGATCGCGATGGCGACGAAGATCGTGCAGAGCGGGAGCGAAGGGGGGCCGCGCTCGTGAGTCCCGCCCCGCGCCGAACCCATTCCCGGGCTCGCTCATTCCAAGGCCGCCACCTCACCCTCGCGCTGGTCCTCGCCCTGCTGCCGTTCGCATTCGCCTCCGGCTGCAGACACGCGTCCCCCGCGAGCGAAGGCGATGCCAACGACGTCGAATCCGTCGATGCCGGAACCTCATACGAACGGTTCGAGCGCCTCGAACGCACGCTCGCCGCCCATGTCGAGCGCGGCGAGCTCGCCGGCGTCGCGAGCCTGGTCGCGCGGCATGGCGAGGTCGTGCATTTCGCGGCGACCGGCCTGCGCGACCGCGAGCGCAGCGCCCCGCTGACCCGCGACACGATCTTCCGGATCTATTCGATGACGAAGCCGATCACGAGCGTCGCCGTGATGATGCTCGTCGAGCGCGGCGAGATCCTGCTCGGCGATCCGATCTCGAAGTACATCCCCGAGCTCGCGGGCATGAAGGTGCTGCGCACGCCGGAATCGCCCCTCTCCGACGTCGTCGCGGCGCCGCGCGAGATGACGATCCGCGATCTGCTGACCCATACCTCCGGCCTCGCGAGCGCCCCGCCCGGCTTCGCCTCGAAGGCGATCGAGCAGGCCTATCTCGAGGCCGATCTGCGCGGATCGCAGACGAAGCTGCCGCCCGACGAATGGATCGCCCGGCTCGCCCGGGTTCCGCTCGCCCATCCGCCCGGTACGCGATTCCTCTATGGCGTCTCGACCGACGTGCTGGGACGGCTCGTCGCCGTCGTCTCGGGCAGGCCCTTCGAAGACTTCCTGCGCGAGGAGATCTTCGAGCCGCTCGGCATGCCGGACACGGCCTTCTTCGTCCCCGCCGAGAAGCTGGATCGCTTCGCCGCCAACTACGGCCCCGCGGAGGGCGGCGGCCTCGCCCTCGTCGATGCGCCGACCAACAGCCGCTACCGCCAGCCCCCCGCATTTCCCTCCGGCGCGGGAGGCCTCGTCTCGACGATCGACGACTATCTCCGCTTCTGCGAGATGCTGCGCCGCGGGGGCCAGCTGGACGGCATCCGCCTGCTCTCCCGCAAATCGATCGAGCTGATGACGATGAACCACCTGACCGAATCGGAGCGCGACGTCCCGATGCTCTCCGGCTGGTTTCCCGGCCAGGGCTTCGGCCTCGGCTTCTCCGTCGTCGACGCCCTCGCGCCGGGCGGCACGCTCGGCTCCGTCGGCCAGTACGGCTGGGGCGGGGCGGCGGGGACCTATTTCTGGGTCGACCCCGAAGAGCAGCTCGTCGCGATCCTGATGATCCAGCTGATGCCGCCGGGCGGAATCCCGATCATCCCCGAGTTCAAGAACGGGGTCTATCAGGCGATCACCGACTAGCCTTGCCCCGCAGCGAGGAGCGGCGGCGAGCAGGGGCTAGCGGCTAGCGGCTAGCGAAGAGTCTCGCCGGGCGGATCGGCGACGTAGAACTGCGCCGCCCAGCGTCTGAACTCGGGCACGGGCCCGTCGCCCTCGCAGAGGCGGGGCGCGGCGCGGTAGACCTTGTTCTCCCAGATCGGGAAATCCTGCTCGACGGCGAGGGCCATGTCGTCGGCGTAGGCCTGCTGGAAGCCCGCCATCTCGGCATCGCTTCGCCCCGCCTGCTTGCCGATCACGCCGAAGCGCATGTGGACGCGCTCCTCGTCGACCGGCGTCATGCCCATGACGATCACCGTCTCGAGCATGCCCGAATAACGCACGTAGCTGCATCCGAGCCCGGGGTTGCGTCCGACGACGCGGATCTCGTCGGCCGCGCCGCCGAGGGTCGAGACGTTCTTCGTCGTCGCGGCATGCCAGCGGATCTCGTGGCCCTCGAAGCGCACGGCGCGGTCGGGCGGCGGCTCCATGTGGTGGATGTGATGAAAATGCGGCCAGTCGACGCTGTTCTCGGCGATCTCCTGGGGATGGGTCCGGATCGTCCATTCGTAATGGGTCCAGTCCGGCGTCCAGCCTTCGGCCCGCCATTCCGGGACCTCCGGCGGCTCGAAAGAGGGCGCTTCGCGCTTCGGGTGGTACCAGGCCCAGACGAAGCCGGCGATCTCGCGAACGGGATGGGCCAGGGCCCGCGCGGACGCGGGCTTGCGATTCGCGTAGGGGATCTCGACGCAATCGCCGGCGCCCGAGCAGCGCCAGCCGTGGAACGGGCAGCGCAGCGTGTCGCCCTCGACGCGGCCACCGACGCCGAGATGGGCTCCGAGATGAGGACAGTAGGCGTCGAGCACGAAGGCCTCGCCCGATTCGCCCCGGAACAGCACGAGCTCGCGCGAGAAATAATGCCGCCGCAGGACCGCGCCCTTCTCGAGCTCGAAGCTCCAGGCGACCGGATACCAGCCGAAGGGGATGCCGAAGGGAAAGCGGCTCATCAGGGCCCCGGATCGTCGCTGCGACGCGCGCTCAGGAGGTCGCGGGCTCGCGGCACTCGGTGCAACGGTAGCTCGGCCGCCTCGCGACCTTGTCGTCCGGAGTCAAGCGCGTCCCGAACAGGATGTCGAGGAAGCCCGTGAAGAAGCCGTAGTTGTGGTCGAGGCTGCCGGCGTGGTGTTCGTTGTGGTGCCAGGCGGAGACGAGCAGGCGGCTATGGGGCGAGGGCATCCAGGGCGGATCGAAGCCGGCGTGGAGATACGTGCCGTAGAGAAAGTTCATCGTCGCGAAGGTCCCGATCAGCGCGACGTCCCAGATCGGGAAGAGGAAGGGGATCCAGAGGATCGGCGAGGACTTGATGAACATGTCGATCGGCGCGTCGGCCATCACGCCGAAGGGCGTCGGATTCGCATAGCGATGATGATGTTTGTGGACCTTCCAGAGCAGATCGCTGCGATGGCAGGCCCAATGGAAGGTCCATTCGAAGACCTCCATGACGACGAAGACGCCGAAGATGCTGAGCGGGATGTACCAGAGCGGATACTCGGACGGCGAGGCGTAGAGCCGGTTGTAGCCGTTGTAGGAGCACCAGAAGGCGATCGCGATGCTGCCCATCACCATCGACATCGAGAGCACGCCGTCGCGGATCTCGCCCCGGACCTGGTCGGACCGGGTCGATTGGAGCTGCGTCTTCCAGCGGCGCGCCGAGGCCGCGTAGCGGGAGCGGTGGAGGAAGAGGTAGAGCCCGCCGCAGATCAGCAGGTACCAGCCGACACCGACCGCCGCGAGCACCGGCCAGAGCGCGTAGAAGGGAAGCCCCTCGAAGAGTTGAAGCAGCATCGCCCGAGCATACGAAGCACCGGCCTGGACCGAAACCCGTGCGCGCGCAGGCGCGGACGATTCCGGGCCACGATCGCTCGACTCGCGGCCGCATCGAGTCGAGTCGAGGCGATCCCGCACCCGACTCGAAGAGCGCGCCCGCCGAGGCTGCCGCGGAGAAACCGAAAGCCGCCCGCGATCTCAGCCCGGGAACAGCCCGGCGTAGGCTTCGGGATCCTCGAGGATCCTGCCCGCGCCCATCACGACGGCGTTCGTGCAGTCGTCCGCGCGGACTGCGGCGAGGCCCGTCGCCTCGCGCAGGCGAAGGTCGAGCTGGCCCAGCAGCGAGCCGCCGCCGATCAGGACCAGCCCCTCCGCGAAGATGTCGCTCGCGACCTCGGGCGGCGTGCGTTCGAGCAGCTCGCTGACGACGGCGACGATCTCCGAGACCGACTCCTCGAGCGCCTCGCGCGTCTCCTCCGAGCCGATCTCGACCGCCTTCGGCACACCCGAGATCAGATCGCGCCCGCGAATCTCGAGCTTGCGCATCCCGTGGGAGGCGTCCTCCGAGGGATAGGCACTGCCGAGCACGAGCTTGAGCCGCTCCGCCGTCTCGTCCCCGATCAGGAGATTGAACTTCTTTCGCACATAGGCCTGCAGCGCCTCGTTCAGGCTCGCGCCGCCGACCCGCAGCGTCCGCGAAGTCACCACACCCGAGAGCGAGACGACCGCCGCTTCGGTCGTGCCGCCGCCGATGTCGAGCAGGAAGCGCCCCTGCGGCCGCTCTTCCGAGAGGCCGAGCCCGATGGCCGCCGCGACGACCTTCGGCAGGATCCGAACCTCGCGGGCACCGATCTGTCGACCACATTCCTGGACCGCCCGGCGCTCGACCGGCGAGAGATCGAGGGGCACCGGCACCGTCAATCGCGGCCGCCGAAGCGACCCGAGAAAACCCGTCTCGAAGGCGAGATGGCGCAGCATCGCCTCCATGCAATCGAGATCCGCGATCGCGCCCCCCCGCACCGGGCGGACGACGGCGACTTCCTGCGGCGTCCGGCCGATCATCTGCGCGGCATCCGCGCCGACCGCCAGCACCTCGCCGCATTTCGGACCGCTCCCGCGCGCGGCGACGAGATTCGGCTCCACGGCGACCAGCCCCTTGCCGCGCACGTAGACACGCACCGCCGAACAACCGAGATCCACAGCGACGTCCTGAGTCCAAGCGCCGAAGATGGGCATCGCGAACCTCCGCGCGGAGACGGCTCCCCGAAGCATCGGGATCCGCTCGCGTCTGCGGATGAGTGGCCCGGCGAGCGGCGCTTGTGTCACGAATCGCCGGAGGATGCCCGTGGCCCACCCGCAGCCGTACGCAGGGCATCGGGCGGCGCACAGCAACACCGAAGCAGGTCACGCGCAACAGGCCTTCCCGCGAGGTCCGGGCTTGGAAATCCTTCAAGCGCGGGCGAGCGAGCCCCCCGATCGCCCGTCGACGTCGACCCAGAGGCAGGGCAGACCGAGCGCCTCGAGCCAGCCGGGCCCCTCCTCGCCGCGCAGCATCGCGATCGTCGAGGCGCTGCCGGCGACGACGCAGAGCGGCGCCAGCACGCTCGCCGAGGCCATGAAACGGACGGGCCAGCCCGTGCGCGGATCGAGCACATGGCCGTAGCGAACGCCGTCGATCTCGATGCAGCGCTCGTAGTCGCCGCTCGTCGAGAGCGCGCCCTCTTGCAGCGCGACACGCAGCAGGACCTCGCCCGCTCGCCGCGGATCCCGGATCCCGATCTGCCAGGCGCTGCCGTCCGCGCGCGGTCCAGCAGTCCGGATGTCGCCCCCGAGATTCACGAGCGCGTGCCGCATTCCGGCCGCCTGCAACAGGGCCGCGACGCGATCGGCCGCGTATTCCTTCACGATGCCGCCGAAGTCGAGCTCGAGTCCGGGCGTCCCGAAGACGAGCCGCGGCGATCGCCATTCGAGCCGATGCCAGCCGACACGACCGAGCAGCGCCTCGACCTCGGCCGCCTCCGGCAGGCGCCCTTCCTGGAAGCGCCAGGCCCGGCGCAGGATGCCCGAGGTGATGTCGAAGAGACCGCCGCTCTCCGCATGACAGGTCGCCGCATAATCGAGCAGGCCCGCCGTCTCCGAGTCGACCTCGAACGAACCGCCCCGGGCGGCGACCCGATTGATCTGCGAGAGCAGGCTCGTCTCCCGATAGCGCGAATAACGCGCCTCGAGCCGCTCCACCTCGCCGATCGCGGCCGCGAACGCGGCTTCGATCGCAGCGTCCGTCCGCGCGTCTGCGCGGGCCGTGCCCGTTTCGATCTGGATCTCGCAGGGCGAGCCCATCGCCCGGAAGCGCCGCACGCGCCGGGCGCCCGCCGATGCGCCCGCGCGGCTCAGAACGACATCCCGACGCTCGCGGCCAGCGTTCCCGTGCGCTCGAGCTGGTAGCCGTTCCAGTCTTCGGCCAGCGGCTGGAGCCATTCCGCCGAGACGACGACGCCCTCGAAGGCGCCGCGTGGCACGCGCAGCTCGAGCCCGATGCCGAGATCGAAGAGCCGGCCGCCCGCGTTCGCAGGGACGTCGCCCGGCGTCCGCACGATGCTCGGCCGATCGAAGCGGCCGTGGATACGCCCCTGACGTGTGTAGATGCCGCGCAGGGTTCCGGCGAGCCAGTCGGTGAAGGCGACGCCGCCCCAGCCGCTGATCTGCACTTCGTCGCCGAGCGCGTAGCCCGTCCTTCCCTCGCGTTCCATGCGGACGATCCCCGTCGCCTGCGCGCCGAAGCGCAGGCGACCGCTCGAGCCGAGATAGGAGAGGCTCGGCAGGAAATCCCAGGTCCCGCTGCCGAGCTGCATGTCGTAGTGGAGAAAGCCGCGCTCGATGCCGTGATCCCGGCGGAAGCGCACGCTCGTATCGCCGCTCGGCGCGCTCGTGACGAGGCCGAGCTGGAGATGGTGGCGCTCGTGGTGGAACAGGCGGAGCAGCGCGCCGAAGCGGGTATCGCCGAAGCCGCCCGTGGCATGGCGATCGTGGTTGCCGTGGACGTCGGGGACGGCGCCCGTCGGCGCGCGCAGACGCATCTCGTTGTCGATGTAGCTCGGCATCGCCATCAGCGTCAGCCAGCTCGTCGGCGCGAACATCAGGTCGAGCATGTGCATCTGGTGCGACATCGAATCCGCGACCGCGCTGCAGCCCCCGGCGCCACAGGCGTTCGCGACGAGCTCGGGATCCGAGGGCTCGCTCGATCCGCGCTTGAAGTCGCCGGCGCGGCGCATGTACATCGTCCGGTAGCCGAGCATGAAATCTCCGGCCTGCGGGAGCGCATGCGCGAACATCACGCCCGCCGGCGCGTGACCGGCCGCATGTTCCCGCCCGGCGCCCGTCGATGCGAGCGGCGCATGCGCGCCCGCATGACCTTGCGGGGCCTCGTCCGGCGACGCGGGATCGGCCGCAGCATCGCCGTCGGCCAGGACCCACTCCCGGCCCGCCGAACGGCCGAGCGCCAGCGTCGCGAGATCGATCCGCAGCCCGGCGTCGATCATCCAGGCGTCGAAGTTCGCGAAGCCGCCTTCGCCCCCACCGCCGATCCGCCAGCTCCCCGCATGGCGCGCGTACTCGAAGCCGAGCTCGAACACGAACGAACGCGCCAGCCGCTTCTGGACGACGACGCCGCCCGAGAGCGTCCCGAATCCCGAGAGGCGATGGTCGGCGGAATACTCGCCCGGCAAGAGCGCATGGGAGAAGGGCGTCAGCCCGATGAGGTTGCCGTCCGGATCGGATTCGATCAGCAGATGGGCTTGCTGCGTGATCACGAGCGGCCGGTAGAAATCCGCGGCGCCCTGGCTGTAATAGCGGAGGCGCGGCGTCACGAGCCAGGTCTTGCCGAGCTGCTGGCGCCACTGGGCCTCGAACGTATGGGCGTCGATGCCCCAATCGTCGTGGTGCAGGGCATATCGCACGCTCGCCGCCGCATCGAGCGCCTCGAAATCCTGCAGCAGCCGACTCGACCAGATCAGCTGATGTCGATTGCCCGGACGGCGCTCGACCAGCGCGTGGACGTCGCCGAAGAAGCCGCCGGGCGGCGCCAGGAATTGCTGCGTCGGATCGATGAACGCGACTTCGACGACCTTGTAGGGGTTCGCGAGGAAGCCCTCGCTGCGCCGGAACAGCAGCGACGTCTCGAGCCGGGTGCTCGGGCGCAGGATGCGGCCGACGCCGGCTTCGAGGGTCCAGTCGGAGCGATTCTCGCGCAGCACGGGGGAGCCCGAAGCGCGATTGCGGACATCGCCGTCGTAGGCGGAGAAGTCGATGTAGGGCACGGCGTCGTGGTCGAAGCGCGCGTCGATCTCGCTGCGCGAGAAGCCCGCGGAGAGCTCGAGGGTCGTTCGCTTCTTCTCGAGATCGATGCGGCCCGAGAGGCGCCCGAAGCCCGAGAGATGGTCGGGCTCGATCGAAACCCCGCCGACGGCCCCGAGCGCCGCGTCGTCCCATTCGTATTCGAGGCCGAGATCGACCTCCTTGCGCGTCTCGGGCGAGGCCGAAGAGAGCGTATGCACCGGCCCGCGATCGCGCCGCCCGCTCAGCGTCCCGAAGCGGTCGGATTCGAGGACGCGCAGATCACCGTCGAAGAAGAGATTGCCCTGGATGAAGGGGGTCGCGCCGGAGACGCCGTCGGGCGCGCTCGCGCGATTGCCGAAGAGTGAGCGCGGGGCGGTCGTGATCGGCGTCGCGCCCGACCAGGTGTCCTGGAAGAAGTCGAGCGAGAGATGCAGGCGGTCGAGCAGCGAGCTCGTCGCACCGACGTTCAGATAGTCGACGGCGATCGGATCGAAGCGGCTCGAGACGCCCGGGAGCTTGCGATCGTCCTCTTCGTAGCGGCCGTAATGGATCCGGACCTCGTCGCGGGGCTCGGCGCCGGCCGGCGCCGGCGGCAGGATCGATGCGGCGAGCCCGGGCAGCGCGAGCGCAGCACTGGTCAGCGCACGCAGGCTCGCGCTCGCCGCCGGTCGCGTCCGTCCACTTTTCGCATGCGCGCGCCAACGCCTCCGCCTCCGCCTCTGCGGACGCGGACGCGGACGCGGCCCGGGCGCGGCGCCGAGGCTGCGCAGCCAGGCGCGCAGCGCCCTAGTAACAACCACAGCCCCCTCCGCCCGCGCCGTCCCCGATGGTCCCCGCCTCGCGGCTCTGGCGAACATGGTCTTGGAAGGCTGCGTGTCCGGGATGGGGCTCGGGCTGCATGCGCGGAGCAGCGAGCTGTTCGCGCTCCCAGGGCTCGACGGTGCGGCAGCCCGATCCGAGCAGCAGGACGAGAAGGAGGAGGAGTCCGAGCAC
>CAUJGH010000584.1 GCA_963169575.1 Myxococcota bacterium
CCGCCGCCTCGAGAAGCTGGAGGCGCGGATCGCGGAAGCAGCGGCGCGCGTCGAATCCGGTCAGGTGGCCTTCGCCGATCCCGAGATCGCGCGCGACCACGAAAAGCTGCGCGCGCTGCAAGCCGAACAGACTGCGCTGCAGGCCGGTCTCGACGCGCTCTACGCCGAGTGGGAGACGCTCTCCGAGGCGCTCTCCGCATCCGGATCGGAAGCCGCATCCGGATCGCTCTCCGCATCCGGATCGGAAGCCGAATCGGGCTGACCCGTCGCGGCCGCTCGGGGCTCGCCCGCGAGCATGAATGCAAGCCGGCCGCGGTCGTCGTCGACATGGACGAGGCGCACGCGCAGCCGCGTTCCGATCTCGATCCTCCGCCCCGAGCGCTCGTCCTCGAGGACCTCGGCCTCCTCGTCGAGCCGGTAGCGCCGATCCAGCCGGGCGAGCGCGACCAGCCCGCTCGCCGCCGGCCGCTCGAGTCGCACGAAGAGCCCATGAACCCCGACGCCCGTCACCTCGGCCTCGAAGACCTCGCCCTCCCGGCCCGAGAGCAGCGCGCAGCAGGCGAACGCCACCGCCTCCCGCTCGGCGAGCGCAGCCAGCCGCTCGCGGCCGGAGAGCCAGATCGAGAGGCCCTCGAGAGCGGCCGAGGTCCCATCGCCTTCCCGTCGCGCACGCGACTCGCCCCGCAGCCACTGCTTGAGGCTGCGGTGGACCGCGAGATCCGCATAACGTCGGATCGGCGACGTGAAGTGGAGGTAATGCGGGAATTGGAGCGCGAAATGACCGCGGGAGCGCGGCTCGTAGCGCGCCTGGCTCATCGCCCGGAGCGTGGCGAGATGAATGCGCTCGACGCTGGGAACCTCGCGCGCGCTCTCGAGCATCGCGGCGATCGCGCCCGGCTCGTCGAGGCCATCAGCTGCTGCGAGTCCGAATCGCGAGACGAGCAGGCCGAGGGCCTCGAGGCGCCGGGGATCGGGCGCCGGATGGACGCGATGGAGGGTCTCCCGGCTCGCCTGCTCCAGCGCCTGGGCCACCGCGCGATTCGCCGCGAGCATCGCTTCTTCGACGAGGGAATGGGCCGGGTTGCGCTGGCGGAGCACGGCATCGACGGGGCGCCCCGCCGCGTCGACGGCGACCTCGACTTCGGGCAGATCGAGCTCGATCGCGCCGCGCATGCGCCGCTGCGCAGCGAGGCGTTCGGCGATCCGCGCGAGTCGGCGCAGGGAGGCGCCGAAGGCGGGCTCGTCGGCGACGACCCCATCGGCGTCCCGCTGCTGCCCGCTCGCTTCGCGGGGCTCTTCCGGGTGCGACGCGAGCCAATCGGCCGCCTGCTCATAGGACAGCCGCGCATGACTGCGAATCACGGCTTCGTGGAAGCGCGACTCGGCGATCTCGCCCGCGGCGGTCAATCGGAGCTCGACGGCGAGGACCAGGCGATCCGCCTCGGGTCGCAGCGAGCAGAGCTCGCTCGAGAGCCGCTCCGGCAGCATCGGGATCGCGCGATCCGGAAAGTAGAAGCTGTTGCCGCGCCGCCGCGCCTCGGCGTCGACGAAGCCTCCGAGCGGGACGAAATGGCTGACGTCGGCGATCGCGACCCAGAGACGCTCGCTGCCGTCGATGGCCTCCGCGAAGAGCGCATCGTCATGATCCCGGGCCGTCGCGGGATCGATCGTGACGAAGGGCCGGGCGCGGAGATCGAGCCGACGCGCGAGCTCGGCTGCCGGGAGCGCGGTGGGGAGCGCATCGGCCTCGAGGCGCGCGCGACGAGAGAACGTCTCGGGGAGACGGTGCTTCCAGGCGAGGGCGCGGTGGTCGGCGTCGGGATCGCCGGCAGGCCCGAGCACGGCGGCGACGCGAACCGCGGGCGATCGATTCGATCGTCGCGGCGGCGGTCCTCCGCCCCTCTGCTTCTCGCGACCTTTGCCCTTCGACTTCTTCGACTTCGACGCCGGCGCATCCTCGGGGACGACGAGGACCCGATCGCCTTCGCGTGCGCCCTTCGTCCGTGCTTCGGGCAGCGGCGCCAGCGGGAGGTCGACTCCGCCGAACGGAACGAGCACCAGCGACCTGCCGGCCCGGCGAACGGTGCAGACCCAGCTCTCCCGCACCGGATCGAGCACGCCCACGAGAACGCCGCACCGATCGCCACGCCCGGCGCGGGGCTCGAACCGGATCCGGGCGCCGAGCTCGACGGGCTCGCCCAGACAATCGATCTGCCAGGATTGCCGCGTCTCGTCCTCGACCTCGAGCTGCTGGCCATCGGCGGCCGTCCGGGCGACGCCGACGACCGTGCCTTCGCGTGGGCGCAGCGGGCCCGGGCGTGTCTGCGCGGCGCGTCCGGGCGGACGGGCTTCCGCTCGCCGCCGGGTCGCCGCCTCGCGCCGCCTCCCGCCCCCTTTTCGCTGAGCCAAACATCACCTCGTCGAATCGTCGTTTTCGGGTTTGACGCGTCCGCGCCCCCACCGTACCCTGCCGCCCGCTGCCCGGGTGGCGGAATTGGTAGACGCGCTGGACTCAGAATCCAGTGTTTGAAAAGACGTGCTGGTTCGACTCCAGTCCCGGGCACCATCCACCCCTCCCCCTTCGATCGCCGATCGCGAACCGCGGACCGCGACTCGCGAAGACAGATCGGGGAGCTGCGGGTTAGAGTGGACGGATGCCGCCGCAAGAATCCGTCCTCTTCGAGCTCGACGACCAGGGCGTCGCGCTCCTCACGCTGAACCGACCCGACAAGCTGAACGCCTGCTCCGGAGACATGCTGGGCCGCCTGGCCGAGCTCTATCGGCGCTGCGACGAAGACGACGCGATCCGCGCCGTGGTCGTCACCGGCAGCGGCCGCGCCTTCTGCACCGGCGCGGACATGAGCGACGCGGCGAAGACCTTCGACGTCTCGAACAGCGGCGGCTTCGATCATTTCAGTGCGGCGGGCGTCGAGTTCCCCGCTTTCCGCATCCGCAAGCTCGTCGTCGCTGCCGTCAACGGTCATGCGATCGGGCTCGGCATGACGCTCGCGATGCAATGCGATCTGCGGATCTTCGCACGCGAGGGCAAGTACGGGATCGTCCAGGTCCGCCGCGGCGTGATGGGAGACGCTTATGCCCACTGGACGCTCGTCCGCCTCGTGGGCCTCGCCCGGGCCGCGGAGATCATGCTGACCGGCCGGACCTTCACGGGCGACGACCTCGATCGCCTGGCGGTCGCGAGCGAGATCCGTCCCGCCGCCGAGGTCCTGCCCCGGGCCCTCGAGCTCGCCCGGGACACCGCCGTCCATGCGGCGCCGCTGTCGGTCGCCGTCTCGAAGCGCCTGCTCTGGGAGTCCTCCGAGCTCAGCGCCGAGCAGGTCCTCCACCGCGAGACCGAGCTCCACAAGGTGTTGATGCCCGCTCCCGATGCGATCGAGGGCCCGATGGCGCACGTCGAGCGCCGTACGCCGAACTGGTCGCTGCGGGTCTCCCGGGACTGGCCCGACTGGCCGCAGGACTGAGAGCGGCTGGCCTCGCGCGCCCCGACCCGGGCGGTTGACCCCCGATCGCTCGCGCCTATGGTTGCCCGCGATTCGGCAGGCGGGACGCCCGTCCGACTGGATCGAGCGGCATCGGATCCCGGCGATCCA
>CAUJGH010000585.1 GCA_963169575.1 Myxococcota bacterium
GCACCGGATCTGGTCCAGCAGGGCTATGCGTCGGGCGTTCCGATGGGCGGGGATCTCGCCGCCGCTCCGGGGGCGGAGGGGCCCCGCTTCGTCGTCGCGGCGATGCAGGATCCGGGCACGCCGGAATCTCCCGGGACGCCGCTTGCGCAGATCGAGATCGTGAAGGGCTGGGTCGATGCGGCGGGGACGCCGCATGAGATCGTCGTGGCGGTCGCGGGTTCGCCGCCCGCGCCCAGCGCCCTCGACGTCCGGACCTGTGCGACCGACGGCAGCGGCTCCGCATCGCTCTGCGGCGAATGGCGGGACCCGGATTTCGATCCCGATGAGCACGCCTTCTATTATGCGCGCCTGCTCGAGAGCCCGACCTGTCGCTGGTCCGCCCTCGAATGCCGCGCGCAGGGCGTCGACTGCACGACCGCGCCACCGGCGGGCTTCGAGAGCTGCTGCGACGGCTCGTTTTCCGACGCAATCCAGGAACGGGCGACCAGCTCGCCGATCTGGGTCCGGCCGGTGCCGGAGCCGGGGGTCGAGGCAGGCGTCGCTGTGGGTGTCGGCGCAATCTGCACCGCAGGCCGGCGCCGCACGCCTCGGCGACGAGAAGACTGAACCCGGATCGGCGCCCGAGCCCCGATCCGACCATCCCCGATCGAAATGCTAGGCCCGCGCGATCTCGACCGGAATCCCATTGGCGATATGCGTCCCGCTCGGGACGTCGAGCGGTCCCTCATCCGTCAACTGATTCGCATTCGCCCCGGGCTGAAGCCGCGTCGCGATCGCGGTCCGCGAGCCCGGCCGCGTATGGCCGAAGCCATGCGGCAGGCGGACGACGCCCTTCATCACCTCGTCGCTGACCTCGACCTCCGTCACGATCTCGCCGCTCTGCGAGCGCACGCGCGCCTTCTCGCCGGTCGCGAGGCCGAAGCGCTTCGCGTCGTCGGGATGCATGAGGAGCGTGCAGCGCGCGGGGCCCTTGGCGAGAACCTGCGCGTTATGCAGCCACGAGTTCATGTTGCGGACCTGACGGCGGCCGATCAGGAGCAGTCGGTCGCGGCGCTGGGCGTCGGCGAGCGCGGCCGCGAGGCGCGGGACGTCGGCCGTGATGTAGGGATGCACGAGCGGGATGCGGCGATCCGGCGTCTTCAGGACTTCGGGCAGGCGCGGCTTCAGCGGGCCGAGATCGACGAGGCCGCCGCATTCGCGCAGCGCGCGCAGGGAGAGGCCGTCTTTTCCGGCGACGAAGCGATCGCCGTAGGGGCCCGCGCGCAGCATCAGGTCGAGGATGCGCAGCGGGCCGCGCTCGGAGCCGATGGCGGCGATCAGCTCTTCGGTCGTCTTGCCCTCGCAGCGGCCGCCCGGGCGCGTCACGCTCCCGGCGATGCCGCCGACCATCGCTTCGTCGAGCTGCTCGAGGGGCACCCCGGTCGCCGCTTCGACGAGCCGCATCAGGACCTCCCAATGGGGCTTCGCGCCCGCCGGTGCTTCGAAGATCGCGGGGGACCAGCGGGCATAGTTGTGGGAGCAGGTCGTCGCGTAGGTGAAGTCGAAGTTCTCCTCTTCGGCGGAGACGGTCGTCGGGAGGATCAGGTCCGCATGGCTCGTCGTCTCGTTGATGTAGATGTCGACGGAGACCATGAAGTCGAGCTCGCCGAGCGAAGCGGCCAGGCGATCGCCGTTCGGGGCGGAGAGCACGGGATTGCCGGCGGCGGTCAGCAGCGCGCGCATGCGCTGGTCGCCGGCGCTCTTCTCCTCGATCTCCTCGGCCATCACGCCGGCCGGGAGCTGGCCGTCGATCTCGGGCAGGCCGCGGGCGACGGTGCGATAGGCGCCGACGGACATCGGCGCGCTCGCCTCGCCGGGCTCGGATTGGCCCGCGGCGGGGCGCGGGAACATCATGCAGCCCTCTTCGTCGAAATGGCCCGTCAGGATCGCGGCGACGTCGAGCAGCCAGGAGGCGAGGGTGCCGAACTCCTGGGTGCAGGTGCCGATGCGGCCGTAGAGGGCGGCCTTCTTCGTCGTCGCGTATTCGCGGGCGAGGGCGCGGATCGTCTCGGCGGCGATGCCCGTCGTCTCGGCGACGGCTTCGGGCGAGAAGTCGCGGCAGATCTCCCGGACTTCCTGCACGCCGTCGGTGAAGGCGGCGAAGCGGCCGAGATTCACGAGGCCTTCTTCGAAGAAGACGTGGATCATCGCCGCGAGGAAGTAGGCATCGGTTCCGGGGCGGATGAAATGGTGCTCGTCGGCGAGGTCGGCGGTCTCGGTCCGGCGCGGATCGATGACGACGACGCGGCCGCCGCGCTGACGGATCCCGCGCAGGACGCCGGGCACGTCGGGCGTCCCCATCAGGCTGCCCTGGGAGACGACCGGATTGCCGCCCATGCAGATGAAGAGATCCGTCCGCTTGACGTCGGGAATGACGAACATCCAGCCGTCGCCGTACATCAGCTTGAGCGTCACGTTCTTCGGGAACTGGTCCATCGTCGCCGAGGAAAACGCCCGCGGCGTCCCGAGCGCGCGCATGAAGAGGGTCGTATAGAGGAGGGCGCCGAGGTTGTGGCCCGTCGGCTCGCCGATGAAGACGCCGACGGATTGCGGCCCGTACTTCTCGCGGATCGGGCGCAGCTTCTCGGCGGCATAGGCGAAGGCTTCGTCCCAGGAGATCGCCTCGAACTGGCCGTCGGCGCGCTTGCGCATCGGCTGGGTCAGGCGATCCGGGTCCTCGTAGACCGCCTTCATCGCATAAGCCTTCGGGCAGAGGTAGCCGCGGCTGCGGAAATCGTCGGGATCGCCCTCGATGCGGAGGATCTGCTGCGTGTCGCGGTCCACATGGACCTGCAGGCCGCAGCAGGCTTCGCAGGTCGGGCAGGAGCGACGGATGATTTCGGCGGCCATGGGGGACTCCTCGATTGAGACGCTGCGCCACGTTACCCGGCGCAGGTTCGCGCCGCGAGTCGGCGGGCTATCCATCCGGCGGCGGGCGCGTCGACGAGCCCCGATCCGCGTCCGGCGGTGCGGCGTCGACGGGCCCGAATCTCGGAGGCACGAACATGCGGATCGCGATCCTCGGCGCAGGGCCCGGCGGCCTCTGCATGGCCAAGCGGCTACTCGATGCGGGCCACCGCGATTTCGTGATCCTCGAGAAATCCGATGGCGTGGGCGGGACCTGGCATCGCAACCGCTATCCCGGCTGCGAGTGCGACGTCGAGTCGGCCCTCTATTCCTTTTCCTTCGCGCCGAAGCCGGACTGGTCGAAGCCCTATGCGACCCAGCCCGAGATCCTCGCCTACATGCAGGGCGTCGCCGAGCAGTTCGGGCTGCTGCCCTTCGTCCGTTTCGGCGCGGGCGTGCGCCGGGCCGAATGGGACGAGGCGGCGGCGTGCTGGACCCTGACGCTGGACTCCGGCGCCCGCGAGACCGCCGCGATCGTGGTCAGTGCGATCGGGATGTTCAACGCGCTCGCGTATCCCGCGATCGAGGGGCTGGACCGCTTCGCCGGGACGCTCTTCCACTCCGCCGAATGGCCCGCGACCCACGATCTCGCCGACGAGCGCGTCGCCGTCATCGGCAGTGCTGCGAGCGCGGTGCAGCTGGTTCCCGAGATCCGCAAGGTCGCGCGGCAGGTCCATCTCTTCCAGCGCACTGCGAACTGGATCCTGCCGAAGGAGGACGTGCCCTACACCGCCGAGCAGCTCGAGCATTTCCGGCGCAGCCCCGAGGCCGTCGCCGCGCGCCGGGCCTCCGTCCAGGCCTTCCTCGACGAGTTCATCACCTTCGCGAACGCAAAGCGGATCGAGTCGGCGCGTCAGGCCGCGATCCGGAACCTCGAGCAGGTGAGCGATCCCATCCTGCGCGAGAAGCTGCGGCCGACCCACGCCTACGGCTGCAAGCGGGGATTGCTCTCGAACGACTACTACCCTGCGTTCAACCAGCCCAATCTCGAGCTCGTGACCGAGCCGATCGCCCGGCTCGAGGCGCACGCCGTCGTGACGACGGATGGGCGCGCCCGCGAGGTCGATAGCGTGATCCTCGCGACGGGCTTCGATGCGACGCGGTTTCTCTCGGCGATCGAGGTCGTCGGCCGCGGCGGCCGTTCGATCGAGGCGGCCTGGCGGGACGGCGCGGAGGCCTATCTCGGGATCACGACCAGCGGCTTCCCGAATCTCTTCATGCTCTACGGCCCGAATACCAACAACGGATCGATCCTCGCCATGATCGAATCCCAGGTCGAGCACGTGCTCGGCCATGTCCAGCGAATCGCGCGCGAAGGCCTCGCCTGGATCGACGTGCGTCCCGAGGCGATGGCGGCCTACAACGAAGAGATCCAGCGCGGGATCGCCGCGATCGGCGTCTGGCAATCGGGCTGCAACGGCTATTACCGCTCGCCGTCGGGGCGGGTCGTGACGCAGTGGCCCTTCACGATGGCGGAGTTCCAGCGGCGCACGGCGCGCATCGATCCCGAGGTCTTCGAGGTCGCGGCGCGTTCCTGACGGGGCCCGCGCCGAGGGCGCCGTGCAGCGCGCGATCCGATGGCGGTCGAACTCCTCTGATCAGATCCCGAGCTCCACCTCGAGCGTCGCCAGCCCGCGCAGTGTCGGACGGATGTCCTCGCGGTAGCGCAGGGTTTCGCGGGCGAGGCGCGCGTTCGGGAAGCGCTCGAGAAATCGCTGGACCACGACGAGGCCCTCGAGCCGCGCGAGCCCCGCGCCCGTGCAGAAGTGCGTTCCCATCGCGAGGGAGAGATTCGGCGGGCCGACCCGCTCGGGATCGAAGACGTCCGGATCGGGGAACGCCGCCGGATCCCGGTTCGCCGCGGCCATCACGGCGCAGAGCCGCTCACCCTTCGCGATCCGCGCCCCGGCGATCTCGGTCTCTTCCAGCGCGACGCGCGGGATCGCGATCTGCACCGGCGGCTCGAG